>JAKQCH010000021.1 GCA_029573825.1 Spirochaetota bacterium
ATATATGTATTGCGCGTTTTTATTAATTTCGCAGATAACATCGGAGCTGTTTTCCGTTATTGTCCTGAACCGCTCCTCGCTTTCACGGAGTTTGTTTTCTATCTTTTTTCTTCCGGTGATGTCTCTCATTATCCCCCTGAAACCTGCCGGAGAATCTTCGGAATCAATCATCAGTGATACCGAGGCCTCAACAACTTTTTTCTCTCCGTTTTTGCAGCGCAGTTCCCAGTCAAATATCGTTGTACCGGACCTGTTTTTATAAATACTGTTGAACAGTGCGAAGACCTTACAGGCATTGGCCTCGTCCATTAATTGCCGGTAATTCATACCCTCTAATTCCGGAAATGAATACCCGAGCATTTTCGAGAAGGAATCATTAAAAAATTTTATTGAACCGTCAACCGCCGTTTCAAAATACCCATCCTCAATACTTTCAAGAATTGTACGGTACCGCATTTCACTCTGCCGCAGGGCTTCTTCTGATTTTTTTCTGTCAGAAATATTTCTACTAATTAATACAACTCCTTCCACATCACCCTGAGCATCATATACGATGTTGGCATAACAGTCATACCACCGGTAGCTTCCATCAGTATGACGGATCCTCATTTCCATTCTACCCGATGTTTTGTTTGAAATTCCTTTTCTGAACAACTCAAAAGACTTTTCTTTGTCCTCCCCATGGATGATATCAAAAGCGCTCTGGCCCAGAAGATCCTCACGGTAATATCCCAGTTCAATTCGATACGACGGGCTCACGTATTTGAATACCCCCTCCCGGTCGACAATCGCAACAAGGTCTATCATGTTTTCCGTAATCTGACGCAGGCTCGCCTCGCTTTCTTCAAGGGCCCGCTGGATAAGCTCCCGTTCCACTTCCGCCGCTGCTCGTTGATACTGATCACTGAGATCATGGCCGATTATAAGAATCCCCGCGGGAAATCCCTCCCTGTCCCGCAGGGATGACATGGTGAGCGACATCGGTATGGGACCATTTTTTGTAATAATCATTGCTCTCGGGACTGCCGCTGTTTGTATCGACCCCTCAATGAGATCATGATAATGGAGCGCCAATTCATCGTTCCGTTCAATATATTCCCACACCGGCAATCCGATAATGCGGTCATTATCAACCCCCGTAAAAAAAAGAAACTGCCTGTTTGCCGTTACAATCTCCCCCTTTACGTCAACGAGAATCATAATATCAGCCATGCTGGATATAATTTCGTCCGTTAATACAGCCGGTGTCACCGCCAGAAGCCTGTATCTGACAATGGAATACCACACACCAACCGCCCACAGAAGAACAATAACAGGTGCAAGGGGAAACCACTGCACCTCCCCCGCCACAGGGATAATCACATCTATAACAACAACGAGAACCGTCGATATAAGGGTACTTATTATAATAATACCCGCCTGTTTTTTTTCACGCGGAACCGTTGATAAAAACCTCCAATAGAGAAGAACAATTATTCCTGCCAGCACGCAGGCAAGAGAAAAACCGACATAACTCCAGAACCACAGGGAGTCAACCGGATGCTCTTCGCGCCAGCCAAACTCCTGAAGTACGAAATATTTCACCGTAAGATTACCCGTCACCTCCTTTAAAAAAAACACAACCGCAGGGGCGTACAGAATGACAAAAAACCATTTTTTTACTGCAGCCGGGATTTTACCTGATAGAAGAAGAATAAAATGAAGAAATAGAGGGGCAAAACCGCACCACCCTGCGGCGCCTACGCTGTTCCAGAACCAGAGTTCATTAACGGAATCCGCCATGTGCATAAACGTATATGCGAAAGACCAGGAGGAGATGGAAAAACACAGAAGAAGGAATACACGGTTCACTCCGGATTTCCTGTCCAGGAAATATGCATAGAACCCGAGGTAAACAAAAACAAAAAAAGGGATAATGGTAATGAATAACGAAAACGAATGCAGCAAGAGTTCCGTTCCTCACATTCATTGTATTTACGAGAATAATCCCCGAGAGAAGATTATTATTCCGGCAGAAAACTGTACTTAAGGGAATAAAAATAATTCCATTTTTTTACATAAAACATTTTTCGAAGTGAACACCAATATCAAAGCATCATTAATTGTAATTTACAAGAATTTATTGTATACTTCGGGTGAATTTTATCCGCACCTCCAATAATCTTTTTGTTTTTTCCCGTCTGTACCCGGAAACCCCGGAAGGAGTGTAACAGTACGCAGGAAAATTTTCTATCAAATAACGGTAAAATAATTGATTAAAATATGTCAGATTGTAGATTTGTCATACTTTTGAACAATGATCAGATACAGGGTGACACAAAAAAAATATCCGTGTTTAATGTTTTTTCTTCATGCCATCTTTATATTTTATTCAGCATAGAACGTATCAAATAATAATTTTTCGTTATTATGAAGGAGTAATTATATGAGCAGCTATGTGAAAGGATCAACACTCGCAAAACTGGTGAACAAGCAAATCGTTTCGTGGGAGAGAGCGAAAAAGCCCCTTGAAGAAAAAATGGATGAATTGCCCCGTCCTTTTATCACTATTTCGCGTGAATACGGTTGTGACTGCTCAACGATTTGCAACATAATCGCGCAGAAACTGAACGAATTTGAAAAGATTGAAGAATGGCAGACCTACGACAAAGAGCTGATAAATAAAATTGTTGAAGACCACCAGATATCGGAAGTCCTCATTCAGACAATTGATACAAAAAAACGGGAAGAAATTTCTGAGCTGATGCGCTCAATGCTTACAGACTACCCCCCTCAGGTCACCGTGTATAAAAAACTGGTACAGACAATTCGCAGCCTCTCCGTTATGGGAAGAGCAATAATTGTGGGAAGAGCGGGAGTTGTTATAACAAAGGGCCTTAAATACGGCATTCATGTGAAATTCGTCGCACCTTTCTCAAACCGGGTGCGGAAAATCATGGAATTAAACGACATCAAAGACAAAGGAGAAGCCGAGCGCCTTGTTGAAAATAAAGACCGTGAACGTCATTCCTTTCTTACGCAATATATCAAGTTTGACGCGAAAGATCCAGTGTCCTATGATGTAACAATCAATATTGCCCGTTTCTCCCCTGAGCAGGTTGCAGATATTATCATCGGGATTCTTAGAGCGAAGGGATTTGCGAAGTAACTTTCAATTCTGCCCATTCTCCACAGGCAGAATTGACGGAACATCTGTCTGTGGAGTTTCATAGTTTTAAAAATATCTTTTGAACCGGCTCTCCGGTTACCTTCTACATGTATTTCGGTTCTTTATAGGAGTACATGTCATGAACGCCGCCTTCAATCTGCGCCGACATCGATCGTTTCTCAAACCTCATTTCACCATTATACAGCATTTCATGAAGTGTCTTTATGTCTTTCACCCCCATATCCTGAAAAGAATGCTTCAGTCCCTGTATCAGGTACGGCACGTAATCAAACATCGAACCCTTATCCACAACTGCTCCGGAAACTCCCTGGGCGACCTTGATTTTTGAGTCCTCTGCGAAATACCGCTTGCTCCCGCCCCGTTCCATGGCTTCAATAGATGCCATTCCCCGGTATCTCTTCAGCCGTACACCCTGCTCATAAAAATAATCTCCCGGAGCTTCCTGTGTCCCCGCAAACATCGAACCCATCATTGCCATTGATGCCCCAATCGCAACGGACTTTGCGATGTGACCGATATTCGCGATTCCGCCGTCAGCTATCACAGGAATATTGTATTTCCTGCTGTACCGGGCGCACCTGAACACCGCTGTCGCCTGGGGACGCCCGACCGCCATTGTTGTCTGGGTTGTGCAGATTGAACCGGGCCCCATTCCGATCCTCAGTGAATCCGCACCGGCCTTTATCAGTCTTTCACACTGTTCCTCAGTCACCACATTGCCGCCGATAACATCAAGGTCAGGATATTTCTTCTTTATATATTTAATCATATCAATTTCATAGATGGAATTCCCCTGGGCAGAATCGATGATCACCACATCTACCCCGGCGCTCACCAGTTCGTCAAGACGATCTTTCGCTTCATCCTGTGTCGACAATGACGCTCCCACCATAAGCTGTTTCCGGCTGTTTTTTGAGGCATTGGGATATTCACGGTTTTTCAGGAGGTCGTTCCGGCACATCAGTGAAACAAGATTTCCATTATCATCAACAATCGGCAGCTTTCCTTTTTTTGATTTTTTCAAAATCTCATTGGCTTCTTTCAGGTGAATACCCTGCTTCGCGGTCTGAAGCCCGGTTGACATTACTTCAGAAATTTTCCGTCCCCTGTCTGTTTCAAAATCGACATCGCGGTTTGTGACAATACCCACGAGCCGTGATCCCTGTTTCCCGTCAACGGTAATGGGAATACCGGAAAACCCGTACTTCTCCTTTATTTCATCAACATGCCGTATAAGGTGGTCCGGAGACAAAACAATAGGGTCATTGATAAATCCGTTCTCGAACCGCTTAACACGCCGGACTTCAGCAGCCTGTTCTTCGATTGTATTGTTATAATGAATAATACCGATCCCCCCCATAAGGGCCAGGGCGATTGCCATACCTGATTCCGTAACGGTATCCATGGGGCTTGCGACGAGAGGACGTTTCAGGGTAATGTTCCGTGTCAGATTCGATTCAAGGTTCACATCGTCCGGCGCAAAATCGATGTATCCCGGAAGGATAATAAAGTCATTATATGCCAATCCCTGGGAAGAGATAAAAAGCTCCTCCGCTGAGTATCCGTCTCGCTGCATAGTATTGTCTCCTGAAGATTTTCTCACGAATGGTATGAATACAAAAGAAGAAAGCACAATTATCCAATATTTTCAAATTCTTATCAATCTTTTTTTTGGGGTAGATACCGTTCTATGCCGGGATGACCGCATTTCCCAAAATTCAGCCTTTAAACCGCAGTATCAATCTCCCGGCACTGAGCGGATTCCCCGGATCAGCTAAAAAAGCAGCGTGAAATTAAATCCCAGTTCATAGGAGATGATCTCCCGGTAAATTCCGTTGGTGTCCCTGTTTCTGACTTTTTCAAGGGCCCACCGTCCCGTGAGCCCGCCCTGGACATTCCGGTGGAGGTCAAGGGTCAGCTTCCCCGTTACAAGATGCTGATCATAGGGTTCCGGAGACACCGTAACGGTGTAATTATACCTGTTCAGAAGCAGGGCATACTCAATGCTGAACACAGGAGACGCAACGAGGTTGTAAAAACCTGAAAAAAACCGATGCAGCCACAGCACATCCGTTTCAAAGAGAATGGAAAAATTGTATCCTTTTTCGACTTCACTCAGTTCCTCCGCCGTGGAGAGGTTTGCGGCATATACATAATCGCTGCTTCCCTCCGGTGAGTCCGGGTCAATAAACTCATGTTCACGGCGGAAACGGTATTCCAGGCTGCCGCGCAGTCCAAGGCTCATACGGTCTCTTTTAAAAGTAAAACCGAGAGAGGGGGTCTGAATATCTTCAATAATATTCTGCGTAATAATCATATTCCTGCTGTAACTGAGCCCCACACTCATCGTCGCGCCATGATGCGGAATGCCGGGTTTATTTGGCCGGAAGAAACTGAAATCAAATATCTGCATAAGGTCAACAGTTCCGTTAATTCCGTTCGTTATCACAACCGACTGCTGCGGGATGCCGAATATTGTCTGCCGCTCGCTCACATGATTCAGCCCCGAAGTGTAATTTACACTCAGGATGTGAAATCCCAGAGTAGTACTCAGGGAGAAGCTGTCAATCAGGCGCAGGCTGTTGGTATAGTTGGGGACAGTTGCTCCGTCATGATAGGTAATGTTCTTATTAAAAGAACTGTGAACATAGTCCCTTCCCCCGGCATAGTTGCCCCTCCCCTTTAAAAAGTACCACGGGTAATACTGTAAAAGGTTAAGTCCCGCATCGGACATGCCGCCATATACTCTTCGTATCCCATATTCCTCGTCGAGATATGAAGCATCCTCCCCCTCATAGGGAACATCTGTCTCCTGAAGAAACATTGATCTGCTGAAACTCAGATGAAAGTTTTTGATGAAGTTCAGCGAAGTGACTCTGTTCAGGTTGACAGGAAGATCAATACGACTGGATATAAAACTTCTCGCATTCCGCGCCCGTGCAAACTGTCCGGACATTAGTTTTTCGCTTTCCGTATAATCACGAAAACTGTTTTCAAGGTAATACATGTTAACCTTAAAACCAGGATTGATTATGCTGTGTTTTCTCCATCCGAGATTACACTCGAAATTCTTATTCCGCTCAACAAACCGGAGATCTGTGTTGTACAGAAAGGGAAGATGATATCCGCCGTTTACTTCTTCATAAACTTTCGTGTCAGTGAGATTCCCCTTCCCGATGAGCCTGACAATTTCATGTGACCCTGCATCAACAATGGGATTGATGTAGAACAGTTTGTTCTGGTACAGCAGCGAAAACCGGGTGTTTCCCTTTTGCCGCTGCTCAACTTCACGTACAGAAGTATAATCCGACAACTGCATGGAAGAAACGGCGTCTGATGACCTTCGGATATTTTCCTCCCTGAATAGCGCGTCCATCTGGACCGTTGCGACAATGTCCCCTCCGAGAACATCTTTTAGTTTTTCCTCCACGAGGAGTACCGGCGAATGTGACCTGGTGCTGGTTCCCCGTGTCAATGCGAACCCCGATATTTCTTCTTCACGGGTATTTTCATACCGCTCCTGCCGGTACACGAGCTTCACGCTTGGGACCGCGTAAATATTCGATACATAGTGTGTCTCGAACAGAATACTCTGCCGAAGCGTTGATCCGCGCCGCTCCTCCTCCACTTCCTCATTGAGGTTGTCGGTACTGGAACGTTCATGAACATAATCCAGCTTCGCGCTCCAGTTCGGCAGAATATTTACCGAGGTAAACAGTTCATTGTATTTTTCGCTCATGTCCTTCACGGTTTTTCCCAGGGTGCTGAACTGCGCTCCGTGTCCCTTGTTGATATATTTGATACGTATATCTGACAGAATTGGAATGCCGGATGCGGTTCGTGCAAGAGGCCTGTGGGAACGAAGTTCCGCCTCATACCAGTGGGCATTATCGCGGAGTGTTTCCGGTTCGCTGACATATATATCATTGAGCCAGAGCTTCCCCATAGAACTGCTGTACACCACAATTTTCATATAGCTGATGCGCTTCATATCGGGATTTCCCAATACAGCATATTTTTCAACAGCACCGCTTGACCCGCTCTGGAGCCTCAGGGTCACCTCTTTCCACAAATTGATATATTCCATTGGAAACCGGTATTCAATATAGTCAGTTTCCGATGATCCAAGGACAACCCCCACCATATCACCCGGGGAATATTGCCGCACATTGAACCAGAGGTTCAATGTCTTGTAAAATCGCAAATCCATGTGTTTCGAAAATTTTCTGGTTACCGACCCGCTGGTGTGGCTGGTAAGTTTGTATTCCACAGAAAGCGCCGATTCCAGCTCCCGGTTAAGATCACTGCCGCTCCTTTCACCGTGAAGAGAAGTATAAACGCTGCTTTCCTGAAAAATAAACGCGCTGGATCTGTAATCCTCATCATTATAGGTATCCACAATGGTAACCTTGAAATTGTCAGGCGCCCCGGCGGGATTGCCGTCAAGCTCCACACTCCTCCATCTGCTTGAAATAAACTTAATGCTGTCAATATATATAGTACCCTGGGACGCGGTATTCCGCACCACCATGAGCCGTAATGACTCAACCTGCTTTAAAATTTCTTCATACAGGTTTGCGTTCCCCACGTATGCCGCAGAATTTTTATCAAGATACAGGCGTACCCTGTGCCAGGTGGTATCGCTGAGATCAATTCCCTGCAGGGTTTCCCCGTTATATGTTGCCGTTACATCCCCCGGCAGGCGTATAAACTGTTCGGTGGTATCAAGAAGACCGTTTCCGTTCAGGTCTTCATTATCCAAAACTCCGTTTCCCAGGGTATAGCTGTTCAGCTGCGGGCCGGTACCTTCCCGCGTAAAGATACCCCCCACAGGATTAAAATCGAATCCCCTGTCCTCAAATATTCCTGAACCGGGATCGGAATCAAGAAAACCATTGCGATTGGCATCTTCCGTGTCAAGGCGTCCATCTCCATCTGAATCCTCATTGACCCTTCCTATGTCAAGATACAGGTCAACGGTGCCGGTACCCCCGGCGGACCGGAACCATATCTCCACATACTGAAGGCCTGAAAAATCCACCGCCTGAGCAGAAAGCCGACGTGTTGCCACTGACACATACTCCTTTGTTCCGCTCTGGAAATTAAAATTCATTGTCAGTGACCGCTGGCTCTCCTCTGACTGAATTGTGGTCTGAACATGACCCGTTGCCACATTGTAGGGCCCCGGCTTTGTACCATAGGGAACAGCATGTCCGGGGAAAGATCTTCCCCTGAGTGATTCGGGACTCCCCGGATCCCGGTAATAATAGTAATAGAGCAGGCCGCGGTTT
>JAKQCH010000022.1 GCA_029573825.1 Spirochaetota bacterium
TTCGAGCGGATCGGATACCACAGTATGTCCAAGCGTTATTCCGTAGTCCATACGCAATGATGAACCGCCGTATACCGAACGGTACGTACGGTGGTGTGAGAGGACGGCGGGTGAAATAATCACCCGCCTCCTACTCGATCCGGTCGTCTCTCGACATCCCTGTCTTCGACGACACTCCCAATCTCCTGTTGGTCGCGCTCCGCTCGCCGCGACGGGCTGAGGCACTGTAAATAATACATGCGCTCCCTCATGGCGGTTAACGGGCTCCTCCCGAACCGCTCATGTCTCGAACCTCGTGTTCTCGAAGTTGGGTAGGTACTCTACGCATGAAATATTTTTCATTCCATGAAGTGACTGCATGCGAACCCTCCCGGCCTCCCCGCGTGTTCACGATGGAAACCTGCCGGCACGAAACACGATGTTTCAATAAAGCCGGCCTTCGCCAGGTGGAGGTGTGCATGGAGTACATGTATTAATCAAAAGAGAAAATAATATTCTCAGGACACCCTTGACCCTTGCGAAGGGGAAAGGGCCGGGGAAAGGGGTCGCTCCCTGCAATGCCTGAGTCCGGAGAGAGGTGGAACCTTTATCCCGGGAAATGCAGTCCCTTTCAGGGACAGACGCAGATTGCGGGAATGGGATGCATCCCATGATCAGAACGTATTACTGCTATTAATTAAAGAGCTTATTTGTTCCTTTACATACTTTGCAAATGCAACAAATTCTTCAGCCTGTTGAAGTGGAGGTTTCCTGTCCGGAAGCAAGCCAAAATCGGCAGGATAGCGTGAATCGATATATATCTCATTGATTTTCAATAATATTGTTTCATCAATTGCGATACTCAGATATTTGTTAACTTTCGTAAAAAGTTTTTCAAGATTATGCGTCTTTTCAACGTTTTCTCAGTACTTTTCCAGTACTGCTTTAAATGTTTTTTCAACTGCCTGCTGGCAATGAAAAGATACAATGTGAGTAAGATGATTTTCACTCAATAATTTCTCAGCGGCATCAATATCATCAGAGGCAGCAAGTAACCATTCAGCAGGCAGGTCTATCATAGAAGTACAATTCCTTTTTCCCGAACGGCTTCGGGGAAATGACCTTTTGTTTTAAAAAAGAGATTTGACATTTCTCTCGTGTGAACGATCAGGTCGATATCATACTCTTTTTTTAAATTTTTAAGGGCCCCTGCGACTTTCAACTTAATGTCCATTTTTTCAGACCAGTTTTTTGGCAGGAATTCATCTCTAGTTACAATATAAAGATCGATATCACTTTCCTTTTCCGGAACTCCCCATGCATAACTTCCAAAAAGTATTACTCTGTAGGGGTCAACAGGTTTAAGGGCCTCAATTATCTGATCGGATATTTCTTTTGGGAGCATTGAATTCATTCTTCCGTTAACATGCATATTAAGTTAACATAATATTGATATTTTATAATCGTCAATACTTTTTTGATGTCTGATTTCCTGATAAAGCAAATGTAATCAAAAGAGAAAAGTATCGCTCACAGTACCCCCTTGCCCCTTTTTTCAAGGGGAAAGGGCCGGGGAAAGGGGTCTTTCTGCAACACCTCTCGTAATTTTCAAAAAAACTGGACATGAATTCCGATTAGTGATAAGTAGGGTAACGAAAAAATAAAAGGAACGAATATTGACACAATGAAAAAAGTAAAGATAATCCATTTTGGTGATCCGGTGCTGCGGCAGAAGGCAGAGCCCGTAGCGGTGTTCCACAAAAAGCTCTATGCAGTTGTGGATACCATAAAAAATACCCTCCTTGATACTGACTATGCGGCGGCCCTTGCGGCAAACCAGGTGTCAATCCTGAAGCAGATTACCGTCATCGATTATTGTGATGAATATTTTGAAATGATCAATCCGGAAATCCTTGAATCTTCAGGCGTAAATATCGGATACGAAGGGTGCCTATCGTTTCCGGGATTTTCAGGAAAGGTGAAGCGGTTCGAGAACGTTACCGTGAGGTTCTTTGACCGATACGGAGATGAGAAAATAATCCAGCGCAGCGGCAGCATGGCACGCTGTATTCAGCATGAACTGGACCATCTTAACGGGATACTGTACATTGACCGAATGGTTGAAGATTTTGTGACCCATGATGAAAACAATACAAAGCTTTATGTCGCGGACCTTCAGCAGCTCACCGCTCCCGGAAGGAAGGAATAGGAGCAAACTTCAATTTTCACATTTCGGTGCTGTGCGCAAAAAATCGCGTAATAACGTCCCGCACCGCTGTTATTTTCATATATTTATGCTATCAGAAAAATATTTTCTGTCATCCCGCATAAAACTCACTTCATGATCGGGAAATTCCGATAGTTGTACATGAGCGGAAGTAAACGTCTCGGGGGGTCGATACAATGACACCGAATAAAAAATCTGCTGTAATGAACCATGGGAAATATGCTCTGTCATGAAAAATAAGAATACCGCAGTAATAGTACTGATTGCCCTTGTTGTGCTCGGCTACACAAACGATGGATACAGCCGCCGCCGTACTGCAGCTCCTGCCCCGAAATTCAATGTAACGAAAGAAGTAATTCCCGGTTTCCATGAACCCAACACCCCTGATATCCTGAACAGGGTAGGTTACTACCGGTATTATCTGCGCGGCCAGAAGAACCCGGCAATACTGGTGCTGGTATCGGGTTATATCTCAGGTGCGGGATATTTCGATAATATGGCACGGAAACTTGTGAAGCGCGGTAATGTCGAGATGTGGACAATAAACCGACGGCAGACATTCATGGAAAACAGGGACCTCATGCGGAAAGATATACGGGAATTTCTGCGGTATCCCTCGCGGAGAAAGAGTATTATCGCCCGTATGAATAACGCCGACCGTTATCTCCGGCATAATGTAAACTGCATGCGGCACTGGGGCCTGCAGGTGCAGATGGAAGACATCAACGCGGTGATACGGGAAGCGCGTGAAAGAAGTTCCTCAGTGTTTCTGGGAGGGTGGTCTGACGGCGGAGAATTTCTCATGGCCTATACGAATTACAAATTCCGCGACAACCATTTCGGTCACGAGGACCTTGCTGGTGTTGTGTTTCTCGATGTGGACCCCGAATGGGCGGTTCATGCAGGAAAGACTGATCGCATTGAAGGGGCGATCAGGCGGCATCGTGAAGCGATTGAAAAGAACAGGCTCTATGTGAGCGTATCACCGGGCCTTCCGCTTTACACCATGGCGGTTGAATTAGCCAGGCTCTATCCCCGCAGCAGAAGTCCTCTTGCGGATCATTTCGGTGTACCTCCGAAACTCCTGAAAAAAGGGATTACCAACCGGGCACTTGCTGGGTGGCTCTTTGATTATTCTGTGAGAGATTATGAGCGATGGCAGCGGAGCCCCTTCGCGTATTTCATCAGATCAGGTGACATCACCGTTCCTTCGCGGAAACGCAGGGGGAACAATGTAGTGGACTGGCGACCGAACCGCACTACCGGCGAGGTGACAAATCTCGATATGTTTCTGAGTGCAAACAGCGCTCCGGGTCATCTTTTCGAGCTGTTTTATCCCCGCAGGCTGATTCAGGATTTCTGGACCATCGCGAAGAGCGGTTTTAATTGTCCGGAACTGAATGTGTACCATTCCCCTGAAAACAGGCTTCCGCTCTTTAACGCCCAGACAAGGGCAAACTATGATACCGCGATATTGCCGATAATAGTATCGTGGTACATGAACAGAAGCGGAATAAAAAGAGAACATGTGGCGAACCACCATTTTCCGGCCTATTCACATGCCGACATTTTCTTTGCATCACCGGCGGACAGGGAATTTTTCAATCCCCTGTACCGCTGGATGCGCAGCAATATGACTCCCGGCAGCAGAGTAACTCTTCGTGATTGAAACAGACGAGTAAGATATTACTTATTGCTGCTGTACCGCCATCCGCCTCAGACCAAGAATAGTATTGAGTGGAAGGTCGCGGCTGGATTTATTCGCAAGCATTGCGGGAAGCGATCCTCCCGGATCAGCCTTTACCTGATAAATTGCAAGGGTCTTATCACCTTTACGAATAAGTGTCCACTGTGCGGTCATTTTTGTCATCCGGACATTTCCGCTTTTAAGGGGAGCAAGGTCCGGACGGTTAATTGCGGTGATGTAATGAGTAATTTTATCATTCGTTACCACCACTTTTGACTGTGACACCACATCCCTGTTGGAAACCGGCCACGGAGTTTTTGTTTCA
>JAKQCH010000026.1 GCA_029573825.1 Spirochaetota bacterium
GCTTCACATACCGCAGAAAACATCATCCTCCCGCGGAACTGTATACTCCCGAAAAAGTTTCGATACAGTTTGAAAAGATAATTCATTTTCCCCAGAAGGTCAAGTAAAAGTAACAGACATTTTTTTTCTTACCCACCACAACCCCATTCTGCCGACAAGATTATACACCGGTAAACCTATTGGAAGAAATCGTTCAATAAATGGTGTAAGATAACAGATGCGGATCAGTGCATTATATAACTCCTTGAAATCCGCTGCAGAAATGAATACCGTATCACCCTCACAGGGCATGTGCCAGCGCCGCGCGACCGTATCCGCTGCCGCCGCGCCGTCGCGCATTGTCACCGCCGCGTCGAATGGCCCCTCCGGAACATACCGCGCCGTTGTCCTGTTTTCCAGCGACGTCACTGCTGCGGCGCAGAGCCCTTTCCTCCACGCCGCGGCATCGAAGTTTTCCGGTCCCCGTGATTTATCAATCGGATAGGTATCGATCCCCCTGACCGCATCACGGGCCTCTCCGCAGGCAACGGGACACCCCGAAAAGAACAGCGGCCGCATGCCATATCCTCCGAGAGACGCGGAAAAGAGCGCAACTTCACTCATGGGTTTTCCGTTCACCAGTAGCTTCCCGATCCGCGAAGTAAGCGTATGGGCAAGGAACCCGCCGCTCCCGGAGGAAGCGTGCATGCCAATACAGAGAAGCCCTTCGGAATCCCCCGGATCACCAAGGCCGGGAACCGGGCCCCGTTTATATCCGGACACTACCCGTGCCCGTGGATCGATCCTCTCCTTCAGCAGGTTATACCCGGTCCGGTGAAAATCCTTTATTAAAATGTCCTTTACTCCCGCGTCAAAAAGCGCGGCAACCACCGATGCGATATCCGCTGTCATCCCGGCACATGCCTCCGCCCATTCATCTGTCAGGAACGAGGACCCGCGGTAGTTCCAGCACCCGGAGCTCCCTTCAATGTCGGCAATTATTATGACACGTTCCGTTTTTCTGTCCACCCTGCCTCCTTTCAGACAGCTCCATTACCGGAATTATATTTTTTTCCACAGTCTGATAATTTTCTTGAACAAAACTACATGTAATGAAATACTTCTTCCGACAGTTCAGTCACAGGCATCCAGGAGAAAATGCTGATGAGCAGTGAAATAGAAATAATTGTTGATGAACCGAAACAGGGACTCCTGATTGTCACCGTGAAGGGGCAATACTGCCTTGAAACCCTTGAGCTGATTGAACACCACCTTTCAGGTGCATTCAGCACAAATCCGCATACACTTGCCATCAACTGCAGCGAGACTACCTATATCGACTCCACGGGGCTTGGTTCCCTGGTAAAATTTTACAATGCCTCACTCAAGGGCAATGTGAAATTTATTCTGGTGGACCTCAATAAAGAGATCCTTCGCATCATCGAAATTGCGGGACTTGTCAAATTTTTTGACATTCAGACAAGGGGGCAGTTTGGGGAAAATTATCTCTGACGCGAACACGGTCCTGCTTCCATCTTCAGTTTTTTTCCGTAAGAGTAAAATCCTGTCCTTATTCCGGAACAGAGAGAAGAAAACGCATCAGGTTTTCCTCAAATGTCTTCTTCGGGCCCTCGACCCCTGCCCGTTTCCTGTATCTTCCATGATTTTTTCTGTCACGAAAGGAGCGGTACATTTCACGGGAATCATCCGCGTCATAGTCGGGGTAGGAATGCTTATTCCCTAAAATCACCAGCGCCTCGTCCCTGCGCAGGGACGTTTTACGCTGTCGCTTCATTTCGCTGCGCAGCAGCACCAGTTCCTCGTATGTCAGACCGAAAATAAACTCCTCAAGTGAAAACACTTCATCATCTGATAATTCATCACGCTGCAGATAATCAAACCATACCGGTTCCGTATCATTTGACATCATAAAAAGTTCCGTGAAACCCATCATCGTCCCGAAGGCAGGTATCAGCCGGTTCCGCGCCCTCCAGAGGTTCTGCAGTATCGGGGCAAATTCCTTCACACCGCAATCAAGGCGGTATTCCCAGTTATGGGCGATGAGATTGGCGGCATTGTGACGGATATGGGTACTGATGCTCAGGTCCTCAACAATTGCAAGGTATACCTCTTCCGCCGTCATGGTGAACACATTGTTTGCGATCAGGGTTTTAACGGTATCATCATATTGAGCCAGTTCCGGGATATTCCGGGAGATATAATTCAGCATCAGCAGAAAATTGATCTTTGCGATAGTATACGCCCTTCCGAGGATAGCCTTTGTCGGTATCCGGAGTATCATATCCGGCACTTCACGTTCGCAGATACTTGTAATCAGGCTTTCGATTGTACGCTGCTCGTTGATAAGCTTGTTTGATTCCAGTATCGAAGGATACCGTGAAATTGAATTTGCGAGATCATGGAGTGATGATCGATTGTTTGAAACTGCCTCCACCTCTTCTGAGAGACCTTTCACGGTCAGTACAGAAATCACATCCTGTACAATCCGTTCCTCCTCTCTTGTAAATACTATATACTGGGGAATGTCACTCACGAAAGCATTCTCCTGACAATTAAGGTCACTTCTCATTTAAATATATCACAATCTGTAACACAATCCGGTGAACAGAACCGGTATAATCTGACAGATATTGCGATGTTCTCATATAATACCTATCGGCATTATGTCATCATTCATGAAGGAACAGTTAAGACCGGACCATTTATTCGGTTTAACATGCACGCCCCCCCCTGAGCATTGCCGTGACCCCTGACACAACTACCCGCAATACCGGAAACGCCAGAAGTGTTCCCAAAAGGGCGGACACGATTACCGCCGACTCACCCCTGTAGGGCCCCGCCGAGATGCAGTATAGAATGACGGGAAACAGCGGCATAAGAACTATTGCTAACATAACAATAACTGCAAGCTCACAACGCCGTGATGATACCGGCCCCTCGCTGTCCCGCAGCGAATACACTGCCCGCTGCATCTTTCGCAGAAACACAAGAAAGAGAACCAGCAGAGGAATTCCTGTGAGAAAAGTTATAATGAATGATACCATTGCGCTGTTTTCACTCCCGCGGGCTGCTGCGGGAACCGGCAGCAGCAACAAAAGGGCACAGCATAGAAAGCCGCGGAGGAAGGAATAAACCCCGTACGCACCACCAGGCCCGGTACTCCCCCGTCGATTTATCATTCCTCCCCTCGCACCGCGCTGATACAGATTCTCCCTTCATGGGACAATCTGCACCTCTTCTGTTCATGTATGGAAAGTCTCAGCCGTTCCATTACCCACAGGGTATTTTATACCATCTCTGCGGCGGGTTCAATCATTTTTATCACCTCACCTGCGAGTATGAAAGTTGTTTCTCTCCGCTTATTCACAGCTCTCATGGTAATTTTTTACCTTTACAAAATATTTTTTTATGTTACCAGTGATCGGGAAAGTGTCCTAACAGAAGAAAGGTTCGGAAATATATTTTCCCTGAACCGGAAAAATACGAGTTAACGGGAAACACTATACTGCTGCAGGAATGAATATCAGCCATGAAGAATATGATATCTGACATAAAAAAACCGAACAATCCATTGCAGCCGATACACCGGCTGAAAGCTGCAGTACTGTTACCGCTGGTTCTGCTTTGTGCACTTTTTACCGATTCCATG
>JAKQCH010000034.1 GCA_029573825.1 Spirochaetota bacterium
ATGATGCGGGCGGTCTCGCAGTATATGCGTGAATGGAGCCGTGTCAGCAGAGAGGCCGTGGAGAAGGGATTTTCTCTGCGGGTACTCGGAAGCGCCCTCATGTCACACTACAGGGCAATTGATTTCGTAAGCGGTGTTGAGATTATCTTCATCACATCGTCAACCGCCGATGTAAGGAGTGCGGGAATAATTGGAGAACGCGCAATGCGGTTGATTAATGCGATGAACAGGATGACGGAGGAAATGTCCTTTGACTGCGGTTCCTGCGAGTATGTTGATGTCTGCAGTGAAGTCCAGGGTCTGAGAAATATCCGCAACGTCCTCCGGGAACATGCAGCAGGCAGAGAGGGGTGACGGTATGAAAACAAATATAATAGCGCTGTGCGGGAAAGGGGGCGTCGGTAAAACATCGATCAGCGCCCTTATTACGCGGATACTTGCAGAAAACCCCGGGAAGAAGGTCCTTGCAATTGATGCCGATCCTTCTGTGGGCCTTGCTTCCGCACTGGGGTTTCACGCCGGGAAAACGGTGGATGATATCAGGAACGGCCTCATCGCGGATATCACCGGGGGCATGAGCGGTGATAAAGGAGAAATCGTGTCACGTCTTGATTATGAGATGTTCAGCGCCCTGGAGGAGAAGGGGAATATTGCCTTCCTTGCTATCGGGCGCCCGGAAACAGAGGGGTGCTACTGTCAGGTAAATAATATTCTCAGGGACATTATTTCAGCAATCGCGGAAAACTTCGATCATGTCGTTATTGACGGGGAAGCGGGAGTGGAGCAGATTAACCGCCGCGTCATGGAACGGGTCACCCACCTCGTACTTGTTTCGGATGAATCCAAAAAGGGCCTCACCGTCGCGGGTACACTGTTGTCAGTGGCGGAGAACGCGGTGGACTATGAAATGGCGGGACTTATTCTGAACCGCACCAGAAACGTCAGCGACGGTGCTGTGATCCCCGAAGGGATAGAACTTCTGGGCGCTCTCCCGGAAGATGATATCATCAGGGAAGCCGACATCGGAGGAACAAGCATGCTCCATATTCCGGAGTGCCCTGCGTTGCAAGCGCTGCGGACATGTTTTGCACACATGCGGATATCGCTGTAACAGTGAAATCTGTTAACCCTCAAATAAATATGCAGTAGACATTTTATACCCCGTATCTAAAACTGGATGTAAACTTTCCCGGGGAACCTGTGAATGGTCCGGGAAAATAAAAAATGAAGCCCCTGATGTCATGTGCTATTTTAATGAAAATACCGCCGCCATGATACCGCATAAATGGAAAATCTGAATGAATGAAAAACCCATGAATAGAACTATGGTCCTCTTTGTGACCACAGCGAGCTCCTTCCTTAATCCCTTTATGAGCTCGTCGATAAATGTGGCCCTTCCGGTAATAGGCAAGGCTTTTTCCATGAACGCGATCCTCCTGAGCTGGGTATCCACGTCATTCCTCCTTGCCTCGGCGATGTTTCTGGTGCCATTCGGGCGCATCGGCGATATTTACGGACGGAAGAAAATATTTCTCGCGGGGATGGCGATATACACGGTTTCCTCCTTCGCGTGCGGAATATCAGCCTCATCATATATGCTCATCGCCTTCAGGGTGCTCCAGGGGATCGGCAGCACTATGGTGTTCGCAACAAGTGTGGCGATACTGCTTTCGGTGTTTCCTCCTGAACTCCGGGGAAAGGCCCTGGGGATCAATGTAACCGGCGTGTATTCAGGAGTTATGATGGGTCCTTTTGCCGGGGGCATTCTCACGCATCATTTTGGCTGGAGCAGTATATTCTACATCAATATATTTTTTGGTGTGGTGATTATCGCGATGGCCTGGTATGTGTTCCGCGGAGAGTGGGCGGATGCCAGGGGAGAGAAGGTGGATTACGCGGGGTTTCTGGTGTACTGTATCGCGATACCCGCGGTGATGTACGGGATATCTATTATTCCGGATACCGCCGGTTTCTGGTTTGTCGGAGCGGGGCTTCTTGTCTTTGGATTTTTCCTGTGGATTGAGAGCCGGGTGGGGCAGCCGCTGATCAATCTTGCATTGTTTAAAAACAGGGTCTTTACTCTTTCAAATATCGCGGCGCTGATAAACTACAGCGCCACATTCGCAATTGGTTTTCTTATAAGCCTCTACCTTCAGTACATCAAAGGGATGTCGCCCCAGGCGGCGGGTATTGTGCTGGTGTCGCAGCCGGTAATCATGACGATATTTTCCCCCCTCGCGGGAAGTCTTTCGGACAGGATTTCACCCGGCATACTTGCCTCTATCGGGATGGCCCTCACCACCCTGGGGCTCTTCCTTTTTGTTTTTCTCAATCCCGCGACACCGGTCTGGTATATCGTCACGGTGCTTATGTTGATTGGTCTCGGGTTCGCCATGTTTTCATCGCCCAACACCAATGCGGTTATGGGCTCCGTGGAAAAACGCTACCTGGGTCTGGCGTCAGCAATAATCGGGACCATGCGGCTCATGGGGATGATGCTCAGCATGGGGATTATCATGATTGTTTTTACCCTTGTAATCGGCCGTGTGGAAATCGCGCCCCGCAATTACGGAGACTTTCTGGCGAGCGTGAAAATTATATTTTTAATATCCACAATTGTGTGCTTTGCCGGCATCTTCCCTTCAATGGTACGGGGGAAGAACACCTGAAGATGGAACGCGTTCCGGAAAGCTATTTTTTCCAGAATGTGGGGGTTATGATAACAAGCACCGTATAGAGTTCAAGGCGCCCCGCCAGCATGGCGAAGGAAAGCACCCACTTTACGGAATCGCTGTAAAACGCGAAATTCTCCGTGGGGCCGATTTTCCCGAACCCCGGGCCGATGTTTCCGACCGTGGCGAGGGCGGTGGTTAACGAGGTGATGATATCCTGCCCTGATGCCGCGACGATGAAGGTCACCACGAGAAGCATAAGAATATAAAGAAAGAAAAAACCGGAAATCGCGTTGGCGATATCCTTCTTGATGATGTTTCCGCTGAGCCGGAGCGTGAACACGCCGCGGGGATGAACGAGGTATTTCATCTCATTAAAACCCTGCTTGAAAAGGGTAATGATCCGGATCACTTTGATTCCTCCTCCCGTAGACCCGGAACAACCTCCAATGAACATGAGTATGAAAATCATCGATTGCGCGATGAAAGGCCATTGCTCATAGTCCGCGGTGGCAAATCCCGTCGTGGTAAGAATTGACGCTGACTGGAATGAGGCATACCGTATGCACTGCCCGATTGTCGTGTACACGCTGCCGTACAGTGAGATGCTTATCACCGCAGAGGATATAATGAAAATAGCAATGTATGTCCGGAGCTCAGTGTCACGCATAAGGGATTTTACGTTTCCTGAAAGAAGACGGTAATGGAGGGTGAAGTTGACTCCCGCCAGCACCATGAAAACCGTAATGACACCGTCAATATACGCAGAGTTGTAGGCGGCGACACTGGTGTTCCGTGTGGAAAACCCCCCTGTGGCAAGTGTCCCGAAGGTGTGCGTGAGGGCGTCAAAGAGATTCATACCCCCCGCCATGAGGAGCGCCGTTTCGGCAATGGTAAATCCCACATAGATGAGCCAGAGAATTTTTGCTGTTTCCGTTATCCGGGGGGAAATCTTGTCCACCGTGGGGCCGGGGGCCTCAGCCTTGATGAGCTGCATCCCCCCTATTCCCAGGAGCGGAAGAATCGCCACAGTGAGGACCACAATCCCCATACCTCCGAGCCAGTGGGTCAGGGAACGCCAGAAAAGCATGGATTTCGGGAGCCCTTCAATGTTCTCAAGGATGGAGGCCCCGGTAGTTGAGAACCCGGAAATAGTTTCAAAAAAGGCATTGGTAAAAGACGGTATGGCGCCGGATATAAAATAGGGAAGGCATCCGAACAGGGACGCGCATACCCAGCTCAGAGTAACAAAGAGAAATCCGTCCCTGGCGCTCAGCGTTCTGCCCCGGTGTTTCCTGAATACGAATAGTGCGGTGCCGGCGATGATGAAAATCAGTACAATGCTTATGGTGAATCCATGAAGGGCGCTGCCTTCATTGTATATGAAGGCAATACATGCGGGGACCAGCATGAATCCCCCCATTATGACCATGACAAATGATATGATTCTAGTAACGAGGATTAAGTTCATTGGTCCTTGTAAACATCATTTCAATTTTTGGTATGGATTTCTTTTTTGTTATGATAAGAACACTGTCCCCCGAAAGTATCACAAAATCCCCTCCGGGAATATGGCTCTGATGATTACGGGTTACTGATATAATAAGCGAACTGTCCGGCATTTCAATATCTTTCAGGGGGCGGTTGATAATAGGGGCATCGCCGCCTACAGTGAATTCAATGACCTCCGCCTTCCCTTCGAAAATACTGTGTATGCTTTCAATATTGCTTCCACGGACATATTTGAGTATGGTGTCGGCGGCGCTGCTCTTCGGGCTGATGGTGGAGTCAATACCCAGTTCCGACGCGATAGTGAGATAACTGGATTTGCTCACAATCGCAATTGCCCGCTTCACTCCGAGGGACTTCGCGTAGATTGCGGAAAGAATATTCAGCTCCTGGTTTTCTGTCGCCGCGATAATCAGATCATTCTCGAAAAGGCGTTCCTCTTCGAATATCCCTTCATCGGAAATGTCGGCGTTGATGACAAGGGATTTCTCAAACTGCGCGGACAGTTCCTTGCAGAGCTCATAATCTTTTTCAATAATTTTAACGGAGTATCCTGCCGCAAGAATATCCCGGGCCACGAGTTTCCCGATTGTCCCGCCCCCTACGATGACAACGCTTTTTATCTGGATAACGGGTTTGCCGAGCTTCATGAATACCCGTTCAAGGTTTTTCTGGTTGGCCACGAGGTACAGGGTATCGTTTTCCCTGACATAGGTGATACCGGAAGGAATAATGACAGAACTCTTTCTCACGATGGCGGAAATCAGAAAATCTTCCTTCAGTTCCATCCGGATATCTTTGAGGGTTTTGTCCATGAACAGGGAATTCGCTTCGACAAAAAAGTTCCGAACCTGGATGTCGGTTTTTTCGAATATCATGATGTCGCTGGTGGCGCCGCTTGTCACGGTCGCTCCGGTGACACGAGCCGCTTCAACTTCCGGATTGACAATGAAATCAATGTCAAGAAACGACCGGTCAAGAATTTTCGTGTTCGAGTAGTCAAGGTTCCGGACGCGGGCAATCTTGCAGGAGACATCAAACTCACTGCTCACAAGACCGCAGGATATCATGTTGACTTCATCGGAATCGGTGACGCTGATGAAGAAGTCAGCTTTTTCGATTCCCGCCTGTTTCAGTATTTCCAGGTTGGTGCCGTCATCATTGATTACCATGCAGTCCAGATGATTCGAGACATACTTCGCCCTCTCGGGATTCTTTTCGATCAGGACAACATCCTTGTTTTCGGTGATGAGCTGGCTTGCAATGTGCAGGCCAATGGAACCTGCTCCTACTATTACAATATGCATTTATATAACCACGCGCTGTTAATCTTCAGGTATAATGGACCTGTTTCCCTGAGGAATGGTTTCATTCGCATAATGGGTCAGGACTCATCCCATCGATGCGGTACTATTTACATGTCGATATCACTCCGGGTAAAAAATTTAATACCCCCCATGATTGTGTCATTTCTCACTGAAAAAGAGCCCTTCGTCAAACAGATTTTCATTATGTCGGGACTGAATTCTCTTTTCATGTCAGCATTACGGTAATTTTTCCTTGACCGCCAGGGATATTAACGATATGCATAGTTTAATACGTGTTTTTTAAAGGGAGTGACATGGGAGCTGATAGGGCACTAGACTGGTTGAAACAGGCTGAAAACGACCTTCTCTGGGCGGCGGATACCTTGAATGCAGGGAGGTTCGCGCAGGCATGTTTTGTATCTCAGCAGACAGCTGAAAAGGCGCTCAAGGCCCTTGCCTACAAAAGAGGATATGACCTGATCCGGTCGCATTCACTTCTTGAAATCGCGCGGTCACTTGGGCTTTCTGAAGATATTGTAATTCCATGTAAAAAATTGGATTTGTATTACATCAGCTCAAGATATCCCGATGCGTTTCCCTCGGGTGCCCCTTTTGAGTATTTTACAAGTGAACAGGCGGAGGAGGCTGTTGGAATCGCTGAATTAATACTTTCGAATGTTCGGGATACCTTTAATGAATGATGATGTACTTGTAACCATACCGCGGGACCCGCTTTTCGGGCTTACAGCAGAAGAATATCTGGAAAAAATTAAAATGCTGCTCGCCGGGAGGGTCCGTGAAGCATATATCTTCGGGAGCTTTATGGGAGATAATTTCGGTAAATTCAGTGATATAGACCTGATCCTGGTCTGTGATACCAGCCTTCCTTTCGTTGAGCGAACACGCGAATTTATGGATATCCCCGATCTTGTCCCATCCACAGATGTCCTTGTGTATACTCCGTATGAATTTGCTTCGCTCATGGATGCACCCGCTGTGGGATTCTGGAAGAGCGTAAAAGAGAGTATGGTCAGGATCGTATAGGCCTTCGCTCCACTGCAATACATGTTCCTCCGCGCAAAGAACCATCCTTTCATTCAAAACCCGGAACGAAAATATTCAATCCGCCATGAGTATAAAGGGATAATCCGTTGCCGGAAGGTTGCTGAAGGAAATGCCGTTACCGGACACCGTATATGTTCCAGCTGAAAGTTCAGTATTGTCCCGAATATTAATAACCCTGTAGGCATGGGAGCCGATATCGCTGATCGTAAAAGATAGATTTCTGACAACCTTCAGCGTGTTGTCAATGGGCTCTTCAATCCAGTATGCGATCACCGGCAGGCCGTTCTTCGAATAAATCTCAACGCGCACCGTATATACTCCGGACTGAAGGGTGAGGCTCCGCTCGTAATACACATTTGAGCCGATAAGATACCGGGCTATGTTCTTCAGCGCATAATACGCAGGTCTTGGTGTGAAAGTCGTGTCGCCAGTCTGGTCGATAATCCCCGGGAACAGTGACTGGCTTGTGAAGGCGGCATCACCTGTCGCTCCTGCAACGAAGTCGCTTCGCCGGGGAACCCGCAGCCTGAAACAGGTTACCTCCTCAATTCCAAGGGAGTGCTCAACCAGAATCATCCGTGTGAAATACTTCATTTGGGCAATGTCCTGCCGTGAGGAGGAAATAAATCCCTCTTCCGTATTCCGTACCGGGAAGCCCCGCCGGTATGAATCAACTAAAGTCCTGAGGCTCGTTATCTCGTCTCCGATTGTTGCAGGAGATTGGATGCCCGGTGTCGCGGAATCTATATCAACAGTGGTATCACGATTATAATCGAATGGCCCTTCCGGGGATGTCCTGTAAAGGTGAACGCCGATTTCGTCAATATCCTCCAGCACCCCCTGGTCGAAGCAGGACTGTAGAAACGAGCGGTAGCCGTTAAAGTTGGTAACACCTCCCATAACGACCTTCGCCCCGGGCTGTATCGCTTTGATCTTCCGGGAAGTCCC
>JAKQCH010000035.1 GCA_029573825.1 Spirochaetota bacterium
CTTCATCGAGAAGGATCCCTGAATATTCCTCTGGGAAAACCGGTCACCTGCCGCATCAAACTCCCGGGGATTTGTGATGTAATGGACCGCCACCCATGGATTGATGTAGAGGTTTCCGCAAATTCGCCATATATATCCTCCCCCCAGCGTCAGTACATAGTTGTTCCAGCGGAATTCCTCCCCGGTATCGTCGTGGGAAATAGTGTTTCTCCAGTATTCGACGCCTGAGCCGATCCAGAAGCCGTCAAAATGGTCACCGAACATGTAGTCCGCAATGACAGCTCCTACAGTAAGCTCCTGGTTTTCATAGCCGTCGCTGCCCGTCAATTCAGGGGGAAGATACATGTGCCCTCCAATTGCGCGAACCTTGATGTGATTGAAGGCGGCCCATCCCTGAAAGGAAAATCCCGTCTTACCGGCAGAGGCGCTCACCAGGGTGGGAAAAATGTCTGCCGAAAAACCGGCGCCACGGCGTGCATTATTTGCCTGTAACGGGGAAACCGTCCCCGCAATAAGACACGCCCCGAGTATTGCTGTGAAGAGTGCAATGATACAATTATGATATTTTTTCATGATAAAATTTCCTGTAAATAGTATATTAACATTGTACCGTACAGCTTTTAATATAATTTATCCCCGTTCTGCAAACCATGAGACCGGCCGCCGCAGTGAAACAGGTTCCGGATATGAAGAAAGATACCCCACGCGGAGAATGAACTGCGGATCAAAATTTCCGCTGTGGTTCATCCCGAGTGACTGCTGCCCTGAAGGCTCCTCCAGCATCTGTGTCATGGGATGGATTGCGATCATCCTTTCCCGTGCCAGAAGGGCCATCCGCTGGAACCGCCGACCTGTTTCAATGAGACCCGCAGCTCCACCGGGATAACCCGTGACTACCATCCACCCGGCACCTTCTCCCGTAAGGCGTGCAGTCATGTCAATACCGCGCTGCCGGTTTCCCGGTGTGAGAAAATCTTCCGGCTTCATGAAATTTCTGACAATCAGTCCGCCGATTCCCGTAATTTCCATGCTTTCCGTGGTGAGGCCGTCCATACGGCGGCGGGCGTGGTCGCTGCTCAGGCGTATCCACTGAACAAGCTCCCGCTGTGCGTTATCGCGCATCGACTGTATTCGAAATGCCTCCACCGTACCTTCGCTGATGCATCGGGCGTGCTGAGATCCTTTCTGGAAGTAAACGCAGTGTCCCTGAAGGGATTCTGAAAGATACCGGACATCCGCCCGGGACAGTTCCCGGTCCAGGAAGCCCTGTTTCACTGTTGATCGGCTGCTTAATCTCTCCAGTGGATAGGGATGGGCGGAATCGCTCCTCACCGTGATGCGTGCAATTTCCGTATCCTGCGGGGTGCGTGCGGTGATGCGGATATCTGCAGCATATCCGAGGGAGCCCGCCGCGAGGGACAGGTTTTCCAGAAATGCTCCCATGGACAGAAGGAGTTCCCGGTTGTCGGGATCCACGGCAGGAAGGCGGCGGGACTGGTCTGCACAGAGTATCCATTCTTCCGGTGAAATTACATTTACCACCCAGGGCTGGGAATTGTGGCCGCTGGGGGCAAGGGAGGCGAAGCGGAGAATTTCCGCCTTTTCTGGGGGAAGTATATCTTCTGCGGTCACCATGTTCTCATTGTCACGGAGTGACGCGCGTCTGATGCCTCCGCATGCAGAGATAAGGGCGGTGACGCCGGTTAGTGCCATGCCTGCATATATCCCCTGTGTTATGAATTTCTTTCTTGTTGTCTTCATATTGTATCGACCCCCAAAAAAATAGTGAAAAATAGAGCAAAAACTCTAATTAAAATATAGAGTAAATACTCTAATATTTCCACAAAAAAATGCATTTTTTTGATAAAAATTTTTCTGTGTAAGGAGTTTCTGTACTGACAAGAGGACTGCATTTACAGAAGACACTACATTGAGCGCATCTGAAATATTTCAAGGGCCGATGGATCCAGATAGGGTTTCAGCAGTCTGAAGACATGAACCATATATTCCCTGACAGACTCACGGGTAATTGTGCGTCCGCTGGTGCAGAGGTAAGAAAGCCAGAAGTCGCTTATGATCCAGCCGATGGTGATGAGCTGTGAAAGTTCCTGTTCCGATTCCGGTTCCATGAGAATTCCCGTGTCGATGAGAGTGCGGTACATTTCTCTTTCCTGATGGAATCGTTTTTCGCGGTTT
>JAKQCH010000197.1 GCA_029573825.1 Spirochaetota bacterium
TGTGGATAAATTCACCGTGTTTAATGTGAAGGGAAACCATTACCGTTTAATTACCGCGATTCACTATAATACAAAGACAGTATACATCAGAAATATTTTGACTCATTCAGAATACGATAAAAGTAAATGGAGGAATGACTAATGACAACAACAGCTATAAAAACCTTACACAAGACATGGCCTGCTGTTTCTGAGTTTCTGTCCGTCCCCCACGATGACGCGGCATACCAAAGACTTGTTGACCTTATGGACTCGCTGATCGATGAAATAGGAAATAACGAGAAACATCCCGCAGCCGGTCTCATGGAAACAATCGGTGTATTGATTGCAGAATATGAAAAAGAACATTTCCCCATTGAAAGCACTACTGGAATTGAAGCCCTGAAGTATCTTATGGAAGAAAAGGGAATAAAGCAAAGCGACCTTAAGGAAATAGGTTCACAGGGAGTTGTATCAGAAATACTTAATGGTAAACGCGCCCTGAACGTCCGGCAAATAAAACAACTTGCAGAAAGGTTTAATGTGTCCTCAACAGTGTTTATCAAATAATTTATTCAGCTCCGGATTTTCCCGGAGCTTTTTTCGTAGTATTTCACGGGTATTCATCAATATCCGCAATTTTTCAGATTTCTGACGCCTTCTGGTCCTCAGGCAGAGAAGATTCCGTATCCGAGACTGCCATAAGGCGTTGCGCAAGATCCGCAAGCCCGCGGGAATTTGATGAGAGCTCCATTGATCCCAGGGCAACCTCCTGGGTCGTTTTGTTTATGACATTGATACTTTTTGCGATCTCCTCCAGCGCGGACTTCTGCTCGCTTGTGGCGTTGAGAATATTACTGGCCCCGGCGAGAACACCCGAGAGTGAATCCCGCATCTGTTCATTGAGCTTCTGGTCCTCCCGGATAAGGTCTATAATCAGGTCGATGCTCCCCCCATACCGGGAAATTGAATCAATCATACCGTTGAGTGACCCGGCAAATACTTCGAGCCGGTTAAATGCGTTGAAAATCTCCTGGTTGCTCAGATTAAACAGCGAGTTGATGGCCTTCAGATTGCTGGATGTGCTATCAGCCAGCTTGCCGATCTCGTCAGCCACCACTGCGAAGCCCCTGCCATAATCGCCCGCCCGTGCCGCTTCAATGGCTGCATTGAGTGAAAGGAGATTGATTTTATCCGATATGTCCTCGATGATATTGACGGTGTCCTGGACATCCTTGAACTTGGATGTCGCGGTTGACATGACCTCCAGGACATCCCTGACGTCAGCTTTCGAATTTTCGACCATGCTGTTGAGGTCCTCCCGGATGGAAAGAGCGTCACGGGTTTTCCCGCCTACCTGTGCGACTATCCCATGCAGCATTTCCATGTCATTCTTCATCCTGTCAGTGAGCTGCATCTGATTCTCGGCAATAGTGTAAACGCTTTCTCCGCTTGCGGTGACCTCTTCGACGGTTGACGTTATCTCCTCAACTGACGCGGCCTGGGACTGGATGTTTTCAGAGAACAGCGAGGTGGTACCTGCCATCTCTTCGGTGGAGGAAGCCAGCTTTACCGCAGTTTCGTTCGTGGTGTCCAGTATATTCCTGATACTTTCCCTGTTGCGGTGGATGATATCGATCTGGGCCATATTGTTCCTGTCGTATTTTTCAATAATGGGAATGTTCCGGTATGAAGCGAAGGTAACGATCGCCATCGTCAGCATAAAGAAAATCTCCCGGTGGAACTGTATCCCGTCATGGACAAAACGGCCATCTG
>JAKQCH010000060.1 GCA_029573825.1 Spirochaetota bacterium
TACATCGAGGAGATTGTTCCCTTTTTTAATCTTCTGGCGTATTACAAGGTGGGGGACTGGGTGTCACGCCTGATCCTCAACTTCCTCTATGAAGTGGTGATTGACGACGAGAACGCGGCGAAGCTGCAAAAGATACCCAGGGACAGTGTGGTGGTGGTCGTGATGAATCACCGGAGCAATGTGGACTATGTCATTGTAGCGTACATGCTGGCGCAGCAGATATCCCTCAGCTACGCCGTGGGGGAGTGGGCGCGGGTGTGGCCGTTGGAGCACATCTTCAAGTCCTTCGGGGCGTACTTTATTCGGCGGAACTATCGCGAGAAGCTCTATCACCGGGTGCTGGAGAAATACGTGCAGCTCATCAGCCTTCAGGGGGTGACCCAGGGGGTCTTTATCGAAGGGGGGCTCTCCCGCGACGGGCTTTTGCGCCCGGCCAAGATCGGCATACTGGACTATATCATCCGCATAAAAAACAATCCCGATTTCAATAAGGAGCTTGTGTTTGTCCCAGCAGCCATTAACTATGACCATGTCCTGGAGGACAGCACCCTTGTGGCGGAATGGAAGAAGGGAAAGATGAAAAGCGGCTTCCGGGACAACCTGAAGTCGCTGATAAAAATATCCTTTAAGATACCGTACCTCGGAGTGGTGAACACCCTGCGGTACATGACGGGGAGGATTCGGCGGCACGGGTACGCAAGCGTGAGTTTCGGGGACCCGGTGTTTCTTTCGGACTTCCTGAAAAGTCAGGATGTCGATATATTCACCCTGGAACGACATGAACGACTTGCACGGGTCCAAAAATTTGCCGACGGCATGCTCCGCCGGATCGGGGAGATGATCCCCGTGACACCGATGTGCATTACCGCCCGGGCCCTGATATCGTTGGAAAAGGGCCCGGTCGCGCGGAATGCTCTCGAGCAGAAGGTGGAGCAGCTGCGGAGGGAAATCAGGAAAAGGGGAGGCCGCATCGTTGCGGGAAAGGCCTTTGAGCTGAGCTCCGCGATGCACGACAGGCTTGACAGCGAAAAGGCTGACCGCACACGGGACCTGGTTTCATTTGAGGAGGACTTTCTTGAAGGGGACGAGTCGCTGCAGACGGTGAAACTTGCCCTTGATATTATGAGAAAGCGAAAGATGGTGAAGGTGAAAAAAGGGATAATTCAAGTGAACAGGGGGAACCGGGCATTGCTCGAGTATTATTCAAATTCCCTGACGGCGCTTCTTGGAGAATGATGAAGGGGACGACACGATACCTGCTGACAGGGACGGTTGCTCTTCTCCTGGGGTTGGCGGTGCTGGTGTATAAGTATATGGGAAAGCATTCAACGGTATTACAGCAGAACGGGGAATGGGTGGTGCTTCTTCACGGTATTATGCGGGGCCCCGGTTCAATGGATAAAATTCAGAAGGCTCTGGAGCACCGGGGATATCATGTGCTGAACTTCGGATACCCCAGCACAAGCGGGTCAATCGCTGACAGCGCGGACCTTCTCAGCCGGGAAATCAAAAAACTACCTTCCGATTCAAAAATAAATTTTGTGACCCACAGTATGGGGGCCATCGTGGTGCGGTATTATCTTGCCAATTACCGGGAAGCCGCAGCATCGCGTTTCGTGATGATTGCCCCGCCAAACCGCGGGTCAAGCCTTGCGAAACGACTGGCGGGGTTTCCATTATTTAAGCGCATTCTTGGGCGGGCAGGTGTTGAGCTTGCAAAAACCAATAGTTCTCTCATTGAAAACCTTCCACCCTTGCGGTGTGAATTCGGTGTTATTGCCGGTGGCCTGGGGAACGGTTCCGGCCTGAATCCTCTCATCCCCGGCGATGATGACATGACAGTGAGTGTGGAGGAAACGAAGCTCCCCGGCATGAAGGACTTCATTCAGATCCGGGGTCAGCATTCCCTTCTGCTCCTCCAGCAGGAAGTGGCGGACAATGTGATTTCATTTCTTGAGAAAGGGATATTTCTGCATTGAGGAGGTACCAGTGAGGGATTGACAGCTCCAATGACTCTGCGTGCCAGATAATTACCTGCAATGGGCAATAATTGTCCTTGACGCGATGAAAAATAGCGGATATCTTTTAATTCATTTTAATTTTCAGGAGGAAGATATGAAAAGATTTATTGTTCTTGCGCTGATATGTGCCGTGGGGTTTTCATTCGCCTCATGTAAAAAGAATGAATTCGCCGGTTTTAAATACGATTCATTTACCCCTGGTGAGGAACCCGGCAGTTTTCTTGCGGTCCAGGTTCTGGATAAAAACGGGAAACAGGCCTGCTGGTTTCACATGCTCGACCAGGTGGGGCAGGATAATTCATCCTATACCAATTCCACAGATAAGGTGGGGAAATACCCGGCATCCATAAGCCCGAATAATCATGTCTGGATCCTGGTGAACAACAGGTTCGAGATTCGCCTCGTCGCTGACAGTGATAGCGAGGTGTTTAAAAATACCGAGATGCTGAAAAAGTTTTTAATGGCATTCGATCTTGCGGGGCTTGAAGCAATTCAGGGGGAAAAGGTCTCTCCAAAAGTTATGGCGAAATATATCCCGCAGCTCGGGCAGTAATTATACAGTTGGCTTAACATTATGGTAGTATGATAAAGGCGCATGGTTTTCATGCGCCTTTATCATTGTGACGGCGCATCCGGATATTGCTTTCCGGTGATTCATTGATATGGAACATAATTGATGGCATTGTTGCAATATGCTCATAAATATAATTCTCACTTGACAAAAAAACAACATGAATATATTGGTATCATTATACACATAAAATAATATATAAAACTGCTCTCGATCTGTCTATATATTACATGCGTCGTATGTAATACTCTTACCCCTTATCTCATTACACAACAGAAGAATGCATTAATATTTTTTGCGGATAACGTTATATTCACGCGTGTGCGCATCATTAATGGAGGATTCTCATGAGTTATTCAATTTCCTCGCAGTGTATAGGTTGCGGGGCCTGTGTGCGTGTGTGTCCCACAGGCGCCATCAGCGGTGAAAAAAAGGAACACCATGTCATCGATCCCGCTCTGTGCATCGAATGCGGCGCATGCGGGCGGATTTGCCCGAAAAGCTGTGTCCTCGATGACCAGGGTGATACAATTGAAAAAGTAAAAAAGTCGGAATGGCTGAAACCGGTCATTCATGCAGATAAATGCTATGCCTGTGAAAATTGCGTTCAGGCATGCCCCGCCGGCGCCCTCGCGATGCTCGATGAAAAACTCCCCCTCCATGAAAACAGGGCCGTATTGACA
>JAKQCH010000062.1 GCA_029573825.1 Spirochaetota bacterium
GCGACAATAGTGTTTGATGTGTAGACAGTATCCTGATTACCACTTGTTGTTTGGTTTGAATTTATCAAGAAAATAATCGTACGGATTTTTGCCGTATACTTTTTTGAAATCAGCAGTGTAAGGAGCCGCTTTTGCCAGTGCCTGCAGGAGTCCCTTCAGTGCACCTTCTGTTTCACTGCTCAATACATTTGTGCTGTCAAGAACGTTTGACTTGTTAATGCCCATCAGTATCCGGTCAACATACATTTTGCATTTATCGGCATTTTCTCTAACACGTTCAGTTATTAATGGCATAACTCATCTCTCCCCTAAATAATATTGTAGTAAATAAGAACAAATCCCCATACCTGATACTTTTTAAATAAATTGCCATACGTCAAGAAAATATTACAAAATATATGTGAAAAAACCTTGCAGGGAGAGACAGAGTGTGAGATTGGGAAATCATTGATGCAGGAGCCTGCTGTAATAATTGATGTCAGGTCCAGCATGCTTTCTGTATTATATAATATTCAAGGAACATACGGGTAAATAATTGATGGCAGAAATAATTGACGGGAAAAAAATCGCAGCGGAACTGCGTGAGGAAATACGGAAAGAAGTGGCGGCGCTTAAGGAGAAAACGCACATCGCACCGGGACTCGCGGTTGTACTTGTCGGAGAGGACCCCGCATCCCAGGTATATGTGCGCATGAAAGGGAAAGGGTGCGAGGAAGCAGGCATAGCTTCTTTCCAGCATATCCTTGATCCCATGACAACGGAAAATGAACTCCTGGCATTGATCGATACGCTGAACAACACCAAAGATGTGAATGGAATTCTGGTTCAGCTTCCGCTGCCCCGGCATATCAATGAAGAAAGGGTGCTTAATGCAATAGATCCCGGAAAGGACGTGGATGGCTTCCACCCGGTGAATGTCGGGAAGATGGTTGTCGGCGATGAGAACTGCTTTTATCCCTGCACACCATACGGGTGTCAGATCCTTATCAGCCGCTATGTTAAGGACCTTAAAGGCAAGCACCTTGTCATTGTGGGGAGAAGCAACATCGTCGGGAAGCCTCTTGCAAACATGATGGTGCAGAAAAACGACCGTGCGAACTGTGTGGTGACGGTCTGCCATACCGCAGCTCCGGACATCGGATATTTTACGAAACAGGGGGATATTCTTGTGGTGGCGGCGGGGCGGCAGAACGTGGTAACCGCTGATATGGTGAAGCCCGGCGCAGTTGTCATTGACGTGGGAGTAAACCGGATTCCGCATCCTGACGATCCTTCAAAAACGAAACTTGTGGGGGACGTTGATTTTGAGGGTGTTTCAAAGGTCGCCTCAGCGATTACTCCGGTTCCCGGCGGCGTTGGTCCGATGACAATAACCATGCTGCTGCAGAATACACTAAAGGCCTTTAAAATACAAAACAGCCTGATGTAATAAAAAAAAGCGGTGAAAATTTTCACCGCTTTTTGTTTTCTGTATCAGAGGCCCGCTTCTATACGGTCTTTGATGCCGTTCAGTTTCTTTTTGTATTCGAGCTTGTTAAGAGCATCGACAAAAGATAATATCCCCGCAACCGAGATGTCGATGTTGACGCCGTTGCCGAACACTTTGACTTTTTTCCCTTCGATTTCCTCTACTGCGGTGACTGTTACCTCGCAGAGTGCATCGGACCCTCCGGTGATTGCCACGAGGTTGAAACTCTCAATTTTCGCGCTGGTACCGGTAATTTTCTTCACCGCATTGATTCCGGCATCGACACCGCCGTTGCCGTTGGCGACGTCAAATTTTTCCTCTTCTGCCGTTTCCCTGTCACGGATTGTTACAAGGGTCATTGGGGGCGAGTACATACCTGTTGAAATCTGGACATTGATGACTTTGAACCGCCCTTTTTCTTTATAAAGCGCTTCGCCGATGAGGACTTCCAGGTCTTCATCGTAAATCTGTTTCTTCACATCCGCAAGGGCCTTGAAGTATTTGAAAAACCGGTCCAGTTCCTCATTTGTCAGGTCATATCCGAGAGCTTTGAGGCGGTCGATAACGGCATGGCGTCCCGAATGCTTTCCAAGCACAAGGGTGGATTTTGATATCCCCACATCCTCCGGGCGCATAATTTCATAGGTCATGGTGTTTTTCAGCATGCCGTCCTGATGAATACCTGATTCATGAGCAAAGGCGTTTGCGCCGACGATGGCCTTGTTGGGCTGTACGGTAACGCCGGTGATGTGAGTTAACAGTTTGCTCGTGGACATGATCTGTTTGGTGTTGATGTTGGATGTGACATTAAACAAATTGTTTCTGGTTTTAAGTGCCATGACAATTTCTTCCAGAGAGGTGTTGCCGGCACGTTCACCGATTCCGTTTACCGAACACTCAACCTGCCGGGCGCCGGCTTCAATGGCGGCAATGGAATTTGCCACTGCCAGACCAAGGTCATTGTGGCAATGAACAGAAATAACAGCTTTATCGATATTCTTCACGTTATCAACAATATATCTGATCAGGCTTTGGAATTCAGACGGAATAGCGTATCCCACAGTATCAGGTATATTCAACGTCGTGGCACCGGCGTCAATCACCGCGGTAAGCATTTCAACGAGATAGTCCCTGTCGCTTCGTGTCGCATCCATCGGGGAAAACTCTACATTGCCGGTGTATGAACGTGCGCGCCCGACAGCTTTTACTGCCTGTTCCAGAACGCTTTTCCTGTCTTTTTTCAGCTGGTAATCGATATGGATATCAGAACTGGAGATAAAAGTGTGGATTCTCGGCTGTTCGGCGTGTTTAATTGCCTCCCACGCGGTGTCAATATCCTCAAAATTCGCCCGGGCGAGTCCGGCTATCTGGACGCCTTTCACCATTTTCGCAATTTTTTCAACTGCCTCAAAATCCCCTTTTGATGCGATCGGGAATCCGGCTTCGATAATATCGACACCGAGCTTGACCAGCTGGTTCGCGAAATGAAGCTTTTCATCTATGTTCATGCTGAATCCTGGCGATTGTTCTCCGTCCCGGAGGGTAGTATCAAAAAAATAAATCCTGTCATTTTTCATCGTGTAGCTCCTGGTATGTGATTTATTGAAAAAAATATTTTTATTATAGAATGATCAAACCCGATCAGCGATGATAAGCATACGTGGGAACATATCCCTGCACCTCCTGAATATTAAAATAAAAAAGCCGTCACAGAGGGTTCTCCGTGACGGCCTGAATAATTACAGTATCTGTAAAAATTATATCACGATCCCCTCTCTACGGTTAGCCATAGGAATAGTAGGTTTTGTAGGGATAGAAGCAGAACTTTGTCAGGTGATATAGTTTTCATGTCTCTCATCGTTTGAATAATAACTGCTACCAGTTAATCCCGGTAATTTCAAGCTGTCAATATTATTTACGGTATAATGGGGAAATTTATTAATTTAAAAACAAAATTTTTTTACTCTGGGGGTGTTGTGTGTTTTGTATTTTGAGAACAAATGAAAAAAATTCTTGAAATAATACAAAGTTATAAATACATTGCAATAAATATAACAATGTTATATTTATTGCAATGTAGCAGATGAAGGGGGTCATGTTTACATTCAATAGAGGGATATTTGTTATTATATAAAGTGAAGCGGTAATCCAAAATTCTTTTCTTCCGTGAATGTGTCGTGAAACTGTTATACCAGATGGAGGGCAGTAATGATAAAGAGACTATCTGACCTCGAGCAGTATCTTCGGGAGCGTAATGTAAAAACGCGACTGGTTGTTGTGGCTGCTCAGGATGAAAATGTCATTGAAGCTGTCGTGAAAGCAAAGAAAACAGGAATCGTGGATGTCACCCTTGTGGGGAACCAGAAGATCATAGAGGATGTTTTCACACAGCATAATTATGATCTGTCGGGGATGGATATTATCAACGAAGAGAACAACTCCCTCGCGGGTGTCACCGCGGTAAGGCTTATCAAAGAAAAAAAGGCACATATTCTGATGAATGGACAGGAGAGCTATTTCGGAGCCTCACTTATTTCGAAACCGATACTCGATAAGCAGAATGGAATTGTAAAAGGAAAGACCATGTCCCATGTCGCGGTTTTTGAGCTGGAAAATTATCATAAGCTTGTGGCAATTACGGATGTGGCGGTGAATATCGCTCCCGATTTAAAAGCAAAGGCGGCAATAATCAGCAATGCGGTATTCCTTATGCGGCGGTTCGGCATTGAAACACCGAAAGTGGCGGTTCTTGCAGCGATAGAAGTGGTCAACGATAAAATGCCGGCGACTATGGATGCCGCGATGCTTTCAAAGATGGCGCAACGGGGGCAGATAAAAAACTGTATTATTGACGGGCCCCTTGCCTTTGATAATGCAATCTCGGAAAAGAGTGCACTGCAGAAGGGTATTATAAGTGAAGTTTCCGGGGATGTCGATATTCTTCTTGCGCCGGATATTGAAACTGCCGGGACGCTGTATCAGTCCTTCATGTTTTTCGCCAATGCCCATGTAGCGTCAATCACGGTAGGGGCCTCGGCTCCGGTGGTGCTTACCACGAAGCTGGATACCCTGGAAACACGTTTCAACAGTATTCTTCTTTCCGCAAGCACGTATCTTACATAGCGGGCTTATAGGGAAATGCCAGATAATAATGGAGAAGATATATGATTACAAAACTGTCAGATATATTTGTTAAAATTGGGGCCAGAAAGGACCGTAAAAAGATCGCAGTTGTCGCGGCCCATGACGAGCACGTTCTTGATGCGGTCACAGCGGCGACAAAACAGGGAATTGTCGATGCGGTTCTCGTCGGCGACAGGGAAAGGATACGTGAGATTGCCGATATCCACCAGTTCGATATTTCGGCATGTGAAATTATTGATGAAAAGGAAAATATTGACGCGGCAGCGTTGGCGGTGAGGATGATTCATGAAGGGACAGCGCATGTCCTGATGAAGGGACTTGTCGACACTCCGACATTCCTTCGTCCGATTCTGCAGCGGGAGGGGGGTCTTCGGACCGGTGATATACTCTCCTCCGTCGCGATATTCGAACTGAAGGGATACCATAAAATTTTTGCCCTCACCGATGGAGGTTTGAATATCGCCCCTGACCTTAAAACGAAGGTGTCGATATTGAGAAACGGTGTGTTTTTCATGAACCGGCTCGGTATTGAAATGCCGAAGGTCGCGGTACTGGGCGCGCTG
>JAKQCH010000074.1 GCA_029573825.1 Spirochaetota bacterium
GTAATTGTAATTTCCTGGCCTTTGCGGAGGATGTCGGCCGTCATAATGCCCTTGATAAATGCATCGGCAGATTGTTTATGGATGATACTCTCGAAAACGCCTGCTTCTGTATGCTCACATCCCGCCTGAGTTATGGAATTATCGAAAAAGCGGTCAGAACTCAGATTAAAGTCATTGCCGGTGTGTCCGCTCCTACAAGCCTTGCAGTGACTCTGGCGCGCAATAATGATATTACGCTACTGGGTTTTTTCCGTTCATCGCGGTTTAATATATACACCGGGGAAGGACGGATTAAACGAACCCCCGGCCTGTAACGTAATGACGCCCTGCACATTGAATGCTGTCGTATATAAGGCCCTTACTCTCCTTTAGGACTACTGTTCACACGAATTTTTAGAAAATGCGGATTTGTTTTTCCGGTCGATACAACCCTGTTCATGAAAAAAACTGGGGATTCCCGATTGTTTCGACTATATTAAATATACCGGTTACCGCTGTTTTCATGGATTTCTTGTTGAAAAAATATGCAATCTGTGACATAACGGTTGACACGATCGCACAGTATATGACTGGATACACGGAATTTATCCTTCCTGGCATGATTTTCAGCTTCCACCGGTTAGGAACTGACAGCAGATAACTCTCACAATAACAGGAGTATATATGTCAAAAAAGGCCTATCTAATACTTGAGGACGGCGCCATGTTTGAAGGGAAAAGCTTCGGCGCTGATCTTGAGACCATCGGAGAGGTCGTGTTCAATACCTCCATGAGCGGATATCAGGAGGTCCTGACCGATCCCTCCTATAGCGGGCAGATAATCGCTATGACATACCCGATGATCGGCAATTATGGTGTTAACGACAGGGACGTGGAGTCTGACAGAATCCACGTTGCAGGATTTGTGGTGAAAGAGTATTCGAAGACGTATTCCAATTTCCGGGCCACGAAGTCCCTTGACACGTACCTGAAGGAGCAGGGAACAGCCGCAATTGAAGATGTGGACACGAGAAAACTGACCCGGCACATCCGGGACAAGGGCGCCCTCCGCGGAGGAATTTTTTATGATCCGGATGGTGCACGGAAGCAGCTTCTGGGGCATCCGAAAATGGAAGGCCTTGATCTTACCGGTGATGTCACCTGCAGGGAACCGTACTGGTTTTCTGATGAGAGCGGAAAGGGCCCCATGGTGGCGGTGTTTGACTTCGGGGTGAAGTTGAATATCCTCCGGCTTCTGGAGGGATCAGGTTTTCGCGTCAGGGTTTTTCCGGGGCACACTCCTCTGAAAGAAGCGCTGAAGGAGGGGGCGAAGGGAATATTAATTTCCAACGGGCCGGGAGATCCCGATGCGGTGCCTCACGGGAGGGGCCTTGTACACGATATTATGAAAGAGCAAATACCATGCTTTGGTATCTGCCTGGGACACCAGATTATCGGTCTCGGCCTGGGGGGGAGCACCTATAAGCTGAAGTTCGGTCACCGGGGGGGCAACCAGCCGGTAAAGAACCTGATCTCCGGAAAAGTTGAGATCACCTCGCAGAACCACGGGTTTGCCGTTAACTATGATTCGCTGAAAGACCATAAAGATGTCGAGGTG
>JAKQCH010000089.1 GCA_029573825.1 Spirochaetota bacterium
GAGTGCGGTGAGGGTTTCTGCTGCTCTCCATGGTCTGAATGTCGACCGCTGGTCTCCCTCGTCGATGTCAAGGTGTTCCCTGATGATTTGCAGATATTTACGTGAGTCGCGCTTTTTTCTGTCTGTTTCCATTTCAATGGATATATCCGCTTCAAGGCGCTGTTTTGCTTCCTCGGAGATTTCAACTATATCCCCTGATCCGGAGGTTCGGGTAATATATGTGTGCTGGCGGCCATGTGACCGGTTAAACGGTGCGGCGTTTCCAGATCGCCGGTGGCTTGTGAGATCATTAAATCGCTGAATCTTCATGGCCATGCTCCTTTTCATGATATCGGCAGTGAACATATACTGAAAAGGTCAGCTTATGTCTCATGCCCTATAATAAGAATATCGGTAAAATGTGCTTTTTTTAGTAGTCAAATAAAATTTTATTGGGGTAAGCCTTCCCGGCGCACCGTCCCGTATTATGGTCAGCAGTTCCCTTCCGGATACCGAAATAGCACTCAGGACACAATTCCCATTGAAACAAGTCCGTTGTGCAGTATCTGGACTGACAGCGCAGAGAGAATAAGGCCCATGAGGCGCTGAAAAATGGAAATCCCTGTCTGACCCGCAAGGCGTTCAATTGCGGCGGAGAAGAACATTACCATCATGGCGATGAGGAACACCAGGGTGGACAGGGCCATCAGCATTCCCGTTTTAAAAGGGTCGCCCCATGCATCCTGGCTGAACATAAGAAGCGCCGCAATGTTTCCGGGCCCGCACAGCATGGGAATTGCGAGGGGGAATACGGAAACGTCTGCATTCTGTTCTTCCGGCTCATTGTCGCATCTGTTCCGCATTTTTGCCTTCGAGGGGATGCCGAAGAGCATTTCCATTGAAATAAGAAAAAGCAGTATACCACCTGCAACGAGAAACGCTCCGGAGGTTATTCCAAGAAACCGCAGTAAATATTTTCCCAGCATGATGAACAGCAAAGATACCGCGATGGAAATAAATGTGGCTTTCAGAATAATCCGTGTCCGTTCCCGGCCTTCATAGCCGGAAAGATAGGTCACGAAGATGGGGATAAGCCCGATGGGGTCCACGACAAAGAAGAGCGTGAAAAAAATTGTGGGTATGTAATACGCGTCCATGATCTCTCCCCCTGTATATGATAATGAAATCTACCATCCGGGAAGCATGCCGTCAACAGGTAAATGGGTGTACGTCATTCTCTCTGCCACTTGAACAGCATGGACCCGGCCGCCATGAACAGAAGCGACATGGCAGAAAGGGCGATAATGTGGTATTTGAGGTCGGACATTCCGGCTCCGTCATTCATGACCTTCCGTACGCCGTCAATCATGTGGGTGAGGGGGAATGCCAGAGAAATTTTTTTCACCCAGGGATGTGCGCCCTCGAGGGAAAACCATACTTCCGAGAGGAACATCATGGGCCAGGTGATGAGATTCAGGATGCCCCCGGCGAATTCCTCGCTGCTGCTTCGGGAAGATACAAGGAGCCCCAGTGATATCATGCTGAATCCGCCGAGAGCAAAAATAAAAAGCATAGTGAGATATGATCCCTTGCAGTGAAATCCGAAAATCATGGCGCAGCCGATGTATACAACGGCAGTGGTGCCCAGAAGCAGGAACATCCGTGATATAATCTGCGCCGTGAGAAACTCCCACGGGCGGAGCGGCGTCACGCTCATTCGTTTGAGCACTCCGTTTTTCCTGTAGCGCACCACA
>JAKQCH010000112.1 GCA_029573825.1 Spirochaetota bacterium
TCGAAAAAATCGCGGAGCTGGGGACAATGCTCATGCGGGGGATGTCGGATGCGGCGTCATCAGAGGGAGTCAAGGTCACCCTGTCAGGACCTCCGGCAATGCCTTTTATGAATTTTCATGATGACCCGACGTTTGAAAAAAACAGGTACTTCTGCGGTGAAGCGGCGAAGCGCGGTATTTTCTTTCACCCGCATCACAACTGGTTTGTGTGTGCCGCCATGGAGGAAAAGGATATTCGGCAGACCATTGAAGTTTCTTCACTGTGCTTTAAACTTACCAAAGAAAAATTTGGAGGCTGATATGCGCTGGAACCATGCCGGTATTAAAAGTTCGGATGTTGAACGGTCCCTGTATTTTTACTGTGAAATTCTCGGGCTCAGGAAACTGGAGACCATTACGATACTCGAGAAAAATTATTACTTTGTCGGGAACGATGATTTTTCCATTGAGATTGAGGCGGGAAATCCCGGTGATCAGCAGGCTGTTCCAAAGGAAATGACAGGGCTGTATCACATGGCCCTCACCGTTGATGATCTCGATTCCCTGGCGGCGAAGCTCCGGGAGCACGAGGTGACTTTTATTATACCGCCGGTGCAGCTGCGAGCTGACCGGAAGATATGCTTTATTGAAGATCCTGATGGAGTATATATTCAGCTAATACAGTATTTAGAGGAGTAGCGCGGCAATGGCTCCGCGTCTCCTCCGGGAGACTACTCTGGTTCGGTCAGATATTTATGTATTCCGTCAGCAGCATCCTTCCCCTCCTGTATGGCCCATACCACCAGAGATGCGCCGCGGCTTGCATCCCCCGCGGCAAAAATTCCCCTTTTGCTGGTCATCATGGCGCTGTCTACGGCGATGTTTCCCCTCGTGTCGACTTCAAGCCCGAACGCGGTGACAATCCCGGTGTGAACGGGATGCGAAAATCCCATGGCCAGAAGCACCAGATCGGCCTTGATGTTGAACCCGGTGCCGGGAACTTCGGCCATGTTCATTTTTCCACTGTCGCCGGGGGTCCATGCAACCTGTACCGCTTCAGCGCCGGTCACATTTCCGTTTTCACCGGTAAACTTTCTGGTGAGGATGTTCCACATGCGCACGCATCCCTCTTCATGGGAGCTGGAGGTTTTCAGTACTTTTGGCCATAAGGGCCATGGCTCATGTTCGGGTCGGTGCAGGGGGGGCTGCGGAAGCAGTTCCAGCTGCGTGATGCTGCGGGCCCCCTGACGGTTTGCGGTACCGACGCAGTCGGAGCCGGTATCGCCGCCGCCGATCACCAGGACATCTTTGTTCAATGCGCTGATAAGCGAGTTTTCATCTATGTGCTCACCGCTTACTATTTTGTTCTGCTGGGCGAGGTATTCCATGGCGAAATATATTCCATGATTTTCACGTCCTTCGATGTCGAGGTCGCGGGGCTCCCGTGCTCCTATTGCAATGCACACCGCGTCAAAATCCCTTATAAGGTCTTCCCCGGAAATGTCTCTCCCCGCGTATATCCCGGTGCGGATTTCCACTCCCTCCTGCACCATGAGATCAGCCCTGCGGTCCACGATTCTCTTGTCCAGCTTGAAATCGGGGATGCCGTAGCGGAGATAGCCGCCGACATGCTGTTCCGCTTCAAAGAGCACCACGCGGTGGCCTGCTCTGTTAAGGCGGTCCGCGCAGGCGAGCCCCGCGGGGCCGCTCCCTATCACCGCTACGCGTTTATCCGATCTTGTCGCGGGAGGTTCCGGCTTTACCAGTCCAAGTTCAAAGGCCTTTTCAATAACCGCCAGTTCATTCTGCCGGATTGTTACCGGGTCGTCATTGAACGCAAGAACACATGCTGCTTCGCAGGGAGCGGGACACACCCTTCCGGTAAATTCCGGAAAGCTGCTGGTTTCGCGAAGCAGGTCATACGCGCCGTTCCAGTCGCCGCGGAAGATTTTATCCTGCCACTCCGGCATTATGTTTGAAATGGGGCAGCCCCAGTGACAGAAGGGTACGCCGCAGTCCATACAGCGTCCTGCCTGGGCGCGGCGGGCTTCATCGGGGAGCATTTTTTCAACTTCCCCGTAGTCCCGGATCCTTTCCTCCACAGGGCGGTATCCTGCCTCCTCCCGCCTGTATTTTAAAAATCCTTTCGGATCACCCATCTGATATTACCTCCAGCTGTTCTTCTTTCCGTATTTCCCTGAGTTCCTTTTCTATCTGCTCCAGTTTCTTTTCCTGGAGGGCGCGTTTGTATTCAAAGGGCATTACCCGTATAAACCGCGTCATATAGCGGTGCCAGTTCTCCAGCACCTCCCCTGCGACAGTGCTGCCGGTGAACGCGGCGTGTTTGGTGAGCATCATTTTCACGTATTCCTGGTCGTCAAACTCCTGGAGGGGGGAAAGCTCAACCATGCCCCTGTTGCAGAAGTATTCGAAGTCGCCTTCCTTGTTCAGCACATAGGCGATACCGCCGCTCATGCCTGCGCCGAAGTTGCGTCCCACACGGCCCAGCACAACAATGCGCCCTCCCGTCATGTATTCGGCGCAGTGGTCTCCGGTCCCTTCGACGACAGCCTCAACGCCGCTGTTCCGCACGCAGAAACGTTCCCCTGCGATGCCCCGGATGAAAGCTTCTCCCGCGGTGGCGCCGTACAATACCGTATTGCCGATTATAATATTTTCCTCCGCCCTGAAAGGAGCACCCGCGGGGGGAACCGCGATCAGGCGTCCTCCCGACAGTCCCTTGCCGAAATAATCGTTCGCGTCTCCCTCAAGGCGGAACGTGACGCCGCGCTGCAGAAAGGCGCCGAAGCTCTGTCCGGCGCTTCCCCGGAAGGTGCAGTGTATGCTGTTGTCCGGAAGACCGCTGTCGCCGTATCTCCTGGAAATTTCCCAGGAGAGCATCGCGCCAACTGCCCTGTCGGTGTTGGTGATTTCCATTTCAAGAGTGGCTTTCCTGGTGCCGGCAATGGCGGGGAAAGATTTTTCAATCAGCCACCGGTCAATGACATCGTCAATTTTATGGACCTGCTGTTCAACACAGCGTCTCGATGTACCGAAGCGGGGTTCCGGCATTACAAGGATGGGGGAGGGGTCCACGGTTTTCGCTTTCCAGTGATCCACGGTCCGGGCTTCAAGCATGTCGGCCCTTCCGATCAGGTCGTCAAATTTCCGGATCCCCAGGTCCGCCATTATTTCCCGCGCCTCTTCCGCGATGAAGGTGAAGTAGTTGATGAGGTGTTCCGGTTTCCCGGCAAACCGTTTCCGGAGTTCGGGATCCTGCGTGGCGACACCCACGGGGCAGGTGTTCTTGTGGCACTTTCGCATCATGATGCATCCAAGGACAATCAGCGACGCTGTGCCGAACGCGAACTCCTCCGCTCCGAGAAGCGCGGCTATCACCACGTCCCTGCCGGTTTTAAGCTGCCCGTCAGTTTGAATTTTCACACGGCCCCGGAGGCCGTTGAGCACCAGAGTCTGGTTCGTTTCGGCAAGGCCCAGTTCCCAGGGGAGCCCTGCGTGTTTGATTGAGCTTATGGGGCTTGCGCCGGTACCGCCGTCATAGCCGCTGATGGTGATGTTGTCGGCATGGGCTTTGGCGACTCCCGCGGCAATGGTGCCGATCCCGCTTTCTGAAACCAGCTTCACGCTGATGCGTGCGGCGGGATTCGCGTTTTTCAGATCGAAGATGAGCTGCGCAAGGTCTTCAATGGAATAAATATCATGGTGCGGCGGGGGCGATATCAGGGTTACTCCGGGAGTGGAATGGCGGGTCCCGGCAATCACTTTATCAACCTTGAACCCGGGAAGCTGTCCTCCTTCACCCGGCTTTGCTCCCTGTGCCATTTTAATCTGTATCTCATCGGCGTTGGCGAGGTAGTTGCTGGTAACGCCGAATCGCCCCGATGCCACCTGTTTGATCGCGCTCCGGAGCATGGTGCCGTCCGCCTGCGGCAGATACCGTTCTGATCTTTCACCTCCTTCTCCGGAGTTGCTTTTCCCCCCGATTTTATTCATCGCAGCCGCAAGGGCCTCGTGGGCCTCGATGCTGAGGGACCCGAACGACATTGCTCCGGTCACAAAGCGTTTCACGATCTCTGAAGCCGGCTCCACTTCGTTAAGCGGAACAGGGGATTGTTTCCGAAAATCGAAAAGTCCCCGGATTACATGGGGCCTGCGGTTCTGTTCATTAACCAGTGCGGCGAATTCTTTATATTTCTGGTAGGAACCGGTGCGCGCCGCATTCTGCAGAAGGTAAATGCTCTCAGGGTTCCATGCATGACGTTCTCCGTGTTTCCGGTACTGGTATACTCCGGCAGATTCAAGGAGCCGCGGCGGTGTGACATGGGCCATGCGGTGCCGCGCAAGTATTTCTTCTGCGGCCTCTCTGAAACCGATTCCCCCGATGCGGGACTCGGTGCCGGTGAAACACATGTCAATGATATCCGTGCCGAGACCTATCGCCTCAAATACCTGTGCGCCGCGGTAGCTTCGCAGTGTGGATATTCCCATTTTCGAAATTACCTTCAGGAGCCCCATGTTCAGGGCGTTGATATAATTTTCCCTGGCGTTATAATATTTCATAACGTCCTTTTTAAATGTCTCCCGGTACAGGCCGAATATGTTCGCAAAGGCGCCGTAGGGATTTACCGCCCCGGCGCCGTAGCTGAAGAGGAGGGCAAAATGCATTACCTCTCTGGCCTCACCGGTTTCTATTATCAACCCCACCCTGCTCCGCATCTTTTTTCGTATGAGGTGGTGATGCACTGCGCCGCAGGCAAGGAGCGATGGGATCGGTGCGCTGTCTGGTCCCTGGTCCCGGTCGGAGAGGATGATGAAATTGTAGTTGTCGTCAATTTTTGATTCAGCAGCTTCACAGAGTCGCACCAGTGCGGAACGGAGACCGTCGGGCCCCTCGGCGGCGCTGAACACCATGGGAATTGTGGTTACGCGGAAATGGGGACTGTCCAGCTTCCGGATTTTTTCCAAGTCACTGCTGGTCATTACGGGGTTCCGGAATTTCAGCATGCGGCAATGTTCAGGCGATTCCTCCAGGAGATTCCCCTGACAGCCGATGTAGCTGGTGAGGGTCATAACAAGTTCCTCTCGGATGGGATCGATAGGCGGGTTTGTCACCTGTGCGAATATCTGTTTGAAATAGTTAAAAAGGGGCTGCGGTTTGTCGGAGAACACCGCAAGAGGGGTATCGGTTCCCATGGAGCCCGTGGGCTCTTTCCCCTCGATCACCATCGGGGACAGTATGGTATCAAGGTCCTCCCTTGAGTAGCCGAACACAAGGTTCAGCGTCTGGAGGTCCTTTTCGCTTATAGATACGGGATTGCCCTCTCCGCGATCAACGGTATCGGAAAGATTGATCCGGTGTGTCTCGACCCATTTGCGGTAGGGCTTGCTTCCGGCGATGCGGTCCTTTATTTCCGAGTCGGGGATTATCCGGCCTTCCCCCGTATCCACCAGAAGGAGTTTCCCCGGCATGAGCCTTCCCTTGTAAATCACTTTCTCCGGAGGAAATGTCTGCACCCCCACTTCGGAACCCATGACAATGAGGTCGTCACTGGTGATAACATAACGGGAAGGACGAAGGCCGTTCCGGTCCAGGGTCCCCCCGACAATCCGGCCGTCACAGAACACCATGGAAGCTGGTCCGTCCCAGGGCTCCATGAACGTGGAATGATATTCATAAAAATATTTCAGGTTTTCCGGGATCGGATTTTTTTCATTCCATGACTCCGGGATCAGCATCATGAGTGAATGCGGCATTGATCTCCCCGCCATCACAAGGAGCTCAAGGACGTTATCAAAAGAGGCGGAATCGCTTTTCCCCGGTTCAATTACCGGGAGAATTTTATTGATTTCATTGCCGAAGAGCTCGCTCCTGAAGTTCGATTCCCGTGCCTGCATCCAGAACCTGTTTCCCCTGACGGTATTGATTTCCCCGTTATGGGCGAGCATCCTGAAGGGCTGCGCGAGGTCCCAGGAAGGGAAGGTGTTGGTGCTGAAGCGTGAATGGACCAGGGCAATGGCGCTTGTCATCCGTTCATCCCGGAGGTCCATATAGTAATCCCCGACCTGTGAAGGAGTTAGCATTCCCTTGTAGACGATGGTGCGCCCGGAAAGGGAGGAAATATAAAAACATTTTTTCCGGGTAAGTGCGGATTCCCTGATCCGTCGCTCAATAGTTTTCCGGACAACATAGAGCTTTCGCTCGAAGTCCTCATGATTGTCGATATGCCGCTTCACAAAGAACTGACAGACCCGCGGCTCTGACTCCAGGGCAATTTCACCGATGCCGCTGTTGTCAACCGGCACGTCCCGCCATCCAAGGAAGCCGAGGCCCTCTTCGTTGAGAACATCCTCCACGTGCTTCCTGCATACGTTCGCCTCGCTGATGTCGGCGGGAAGGAATGTCATTCCAACGGCATAGGCGCCGTTATCAGGAAGCCCCTTCATCACGGCCGCGAAAAACTCCCGGGGCACCTGCATCATGATGCCGGAGCCGTCGCCGGATTTATTGTCTGCTCCTTCGGCGCCGCGGTGTTCCATGCGGCACAGCACCTCAAGCCCCCTGCTGATAATGTCATGGGACGCGGCGCCTTTGATGTGTGCCACGAACCCGATACCGCAGGAGTCATGTTCGTATTCGCTTTTATAGAGGCCGGTATTGTTCATAGCTTTGTATCACCCGATAATGGATTTTCCCGGTATCTTCAGTAAGGGAACGTCTGTGCCGCAGCGGGAGTTGTGCGGCAGAATTGGGTGAGTCTATAACGGACCATCGCGTATGGCAAGAAAAATATGCGGAGTACAGGAGTTTCGTCGAAGTAGGTTCAGGCAGTGCGGTGTCCTGAAAAAGTAACAATTAATGAAATATTTTTATTGGTATTATTGTGTATAATTTTAAAAAAAGAGGTATACTTTCAATGCATGCGATAGGATTATTGCGAATTGCTACCACGAAAAGAGCAGCTATTTAACTGGCTTTCCCTGAGATTTACTATTATATTGCAATTAACCGCATTACACGTCTGATTGTACAGGGTTCTCTGCAGAAATGCATCGATATGATGACCGGCAGAAGGATCTCTCTATGGAAAACTAATTATTAACGAGGCATCCAATGAACCAGCAGAAATTATTTGTCGGAAATGTAAGTTACAGCGCGACCGTGGAGGACCTGCGGGCCCTGTTCTCACAGTACGGCACCGTTACATCAATAAAGATGCGCCCCAGAAAGGGACATGCCTTTGTGGAAATGGCCAGCAACGAGGAAGCGGAGAAGGCCGTTGAAAACCTTAACGAGAAACTGTTTTTTGAACGGGCATTACGGGTAGGTCATGAACTTTCTTCTAAAAAGGCCAAGGCTCTTACCATCCGCAACCATGAACACCAGGTTCGGATTCATGCCAGAGGCGACGCGGAACCCGGTGTAAAACGCCAGGATGGATACGGGCGGGGGGAATATTCACGTAACGGATCAGGGGGGCGATACAATGACGCTCCACGAGGGAACTCCCGCAATGAAACAAGGGGAAGCAGCGGTAACAGGCCTCATGGAAATAACCGTGACAACCCGCGGGGCGGATACAGTGATACCAGGGGAAGCTCCCGCAATGAAAGCCGCGGCGTGTATGGCGACAGGCCGCGCGGTAACCGGGGTAATGATACAGGGAACGGCAGCAGCGAGAGGCCCCGCGGCAATTTCCGAAGTGAAGGGGGCGGCGGATACAATGACCGGTCCCGGGGAAACTCCCGCGATACCACAGGCGGCGGATATTATGACAATCGCGGAGGCAATTCCCGCAATGAAAGCCGCGGCGTGTATGGCGACAGGCCGCGCGGTAACCGGGGTCACGATACAGGGAACGGCAGCAGTGAGAGGTCCCGCGGCAATTTCCGAAGTGACAGTGGCGGCGGATACAATGACCGGTCCCGGGGGAACTCCCGCGACACCACAGGCGGCGGATATTCTGGTAATCGCGGCGGCAATTCCCGCAATGAAAGCCGCGGCGTGTATGGCGACAGGCCGCGCGGGAACCGTGGTAATGATACAGGGAACAGCAGCAGCGAGAGGCCCCGCGGCAATTTCCGAAGTGACAGTGGCGGTGGATACAATGACCGGTCCCGGGGGAACTCCCGCGACACCACAGGCGGCGGATATTCTGGCAACCCCGGAGGCAATTCCCGCAATGAAAGCCGCGGCGTATATGGCGACAGACCGCGGGTGAACCGGGGTAATGATACAAGGGGCGGGTCCGGCGACAGGCCGCGCGGCAATTCACGGAGTGAAACCGGTGACAGGTCCGGAAATGGTCCCCGGGGCAATAGCAGTCATGATTCGAGGGGAGGCTCCGGCAATCCCCCCCGGCGCAATTTCCGGGATGACTCACAGGGCGGTGCGGGGAACAGAGGCCCGAAGGGACCCCGCGGAAATGGGCCCGGCAGATACAGCTGAGATAATGAAAACAAATCCCGGAGTTATCCGTGAAAAATAATGACATATTGCGCAGGCTCCGCTATGCGCTGAATCTCAGCGATGCTGCGGTAGTTGAAATTTTTACCTACTCACATCATGCCATAACCCTCGTCGATGTCGCTGAACTTCTTTTAAAAGAGGAGGAGCCGGGATACAGGCCATGCAACGATGTCCTCATGGCGAAGTTCCTGAACGGACTTATTGTGTTCAAAAGAGGACCGGGAGGAGACGGCCAGGTCCGCCCGCCGGAAAAAAGTTTAACCAATAATGATATACTCAAAAAGCTGCGTGTGGCCCTTAACCTGAAAGAGGAGGACATGCTTGAAGTGTTCCGGGCTGCAGACCATGAGATATCAAAGTCGGAACTCACCGCTCTTTTCCGCAAGGATGGCCACAAACATTTCACTCCCTGCGGCGACCAGCTTTTGCGGAATTTTCTGAAAGGCCTTGCGGTTCGCTTACGGGCCTGAGAAACGCATTATCCCTGTCAATGTAATGTTCAGCAATGAGTACCCTGGAATATTGGGGAAAAAATTATTTTTTCTTGACACAATCGTGTATTTACGATAAACGATATATATGTCATATGCGAAAAGAAATGAATTTGAAGAGAGATTTGAGAAGATGGCTGAATTTGCGAAGTGCCTTTCGCACCCGGCACGAATTGCAATCCTGAAGACCCTCGCGGAGCGGAACACCTGTATTTGCGGGGAAATCGTTGATATTCTCCCTCTGGCACAGTCCACCGTATCTCAGCACCTTAAGGAACTGAAAAAATGCGGGCTGATTATCGGTGAAATAGACGGCCCCAGATCATGTTACTGTATTAATGTAGAGCGGCTCAGGGAAATGGAGAAGCTGTTCCGTGAGATTATTTCTTCACTGGATAGTGATATGTCTGCCTGTTCATGCACGTGAGGTTATCTTGAAAATTGTTTCTACAATAGATACTGCACAATCATTGAAGCCCCTTCAGGCCGGGGGGGTATGCTGCGGCCCGGTTCTCTCTACGAGGGGGGGACCGGCAATGCGTTCATATCCGTATAACGGCAGATATCCCGCATGGATCACAGGGGAAATCAATAGCGCAGAGGGGCCTGTTCCCGTGGCGGCAACTGTCCTGAGGCCTTCGGAAAAGTTTGCCCACATCCGGGCCAGGGTCACAAATTTCCGGATGCGGTTTTCAGTTGAACCGGGCCTTTATGCAGTGGGCAGCCCTGACAGGAGTTCGGATATTTTTATCAGCGCCAACTATAAAATGAGTTTTGATATCCTCCGAAGTTCACTGCATGGCATGAATGCATGGATACTGGTGCTCGATACCGGCGGGATAAATGTGTGGTGCGCCGCGGGGAAAGGAACATTCGGTACTGATGAGTTGGTGAAGAGGATAAATAGTGAAAGGATTTCATCCCTGGTTGATCACAGAAAAGTTATTGTGCCGCAGCTCGGCGCGCCGGGTGTCAGCGCGGGACAGGTGAAAAAAAGTACCGGCTTTCATGTTCTGTATGGCCCGGTGCGGGCATCAGATATTGCCGGATATGTTCAAAGCGGGTACACCGCATCCCCGGAAATGAGAAGGATGCGGTTTGCCGTGATGGACCGCCTGATTCTCACTCCCATGGAACTGAACCCCGCTATGAAAAAGCTGCCGTATTTGATTGTGGTGATACTTCTTATTTTCGGCCTTAAACCGGAGGGGATATTTTTCCGGGATGCCCTTTCCGGAGGGGTGCCCTTTATCGCAGGGGCATTCGGGGCGCTTTTTTCCGGGGCATTCCTTGCACCGGCGCTTCTCCCTTTTATTCCATTCCGGTCCTTTGCGTTGAAAGGGTGGGTGCTCAGTATGGCGGTTTTTCTGTTGATGATTAATTATGTGCCCCTGTTTATGTTCGAAAGTTATTATCTGACAGCAATCATGCTGGTGTTTTTCCCGCTCCTTTCATCGTATCTGGCGCTGCAGTTTACCGGGGCATCGACATACACAAATCTTTCCGGCGTGAAAAAAGAACTGAAATACGGATTGCCGCTGTATATCGGGGGAACAATCATTGCTGTCCTCCTTGCGGCGGCATATAAAATTCAGGAGTGGGGAATTTTGTAGAATGAAATACCTGAAAGAAACTGCAACATTAAAGTACTTCCCTGAAAAGTGTACAGGCTGCGGACGGTGCGGTGAGGTGTGCCCCCATAATGTTTTTTCAATGAGCAGGGGAAAGGCCGTTGTCGCTCACAGGGACCGCTGCATGGAATGCGGCGCCTGCGCAAAGAACTGTGATTTCGGGGCGATATCTGTGGATGCCGGAGTGGGATGCGCCGCCGCAGTGATAAACGGGATACTGCGGGGGACGGAGCCAAGCTGTGACTGCGGGGGATCCTCAGGGAGTGCCTGCTGCTGTTGAATGCTTGAACACAATCATGCCCGGATGATCAGAGGGCGTCTTTCTTCAGCGCAATAGTCCAACCCTGCAGGTTTTTTTATTATCTGACATTGCACAATCCCGGAGATAATGTATTCATACATGCTTCAGCAATGTTGTGGAATTAATACGGAAACTAATTATATGTGATGCTGTAATCTGCTGTCAGGTAAAGCAGGTTGTGTTGTACTTCAGTATTATCGGTGAGGGGAAACATGGGCCTTACGTGGAATCATCCTACAGACGGACCGTAATCCTGTTACCCTGCTGGTTCCAGAATACATCTTTCTGCTTGTTCAGTTTGAGCAGATGTTTATTTTTTGTCCGGAGCCTGAAGTTTCTGTTCCTGTCGTCCATACGAATATCCTCATTGTAGCTGCTTCCCTCTTTCTGAATTGTGATGACAAGGTTATCCTGGACCGGAATAATCTTCAGCGCAATCCACTGGTCGCTGCTGCCCGGACTACTCTGCGCAATGGCGGTGTTGACAAGTTTGTCAATGGTAAGCCAGAAGTGATACCATTTCACATGTGCCGCAATTCCGGCATCCTGGAGAGACTTAAAATAGCTATATGCGTCCTGGATAAGCGCATGTGCTTCGGCATGAGCGGATTTAATAACTCTTCTGAACTGGTTTCTGGACATTTTTGAAATATTCATAATGAATACTCCGATGGGGGATTTCACGTCATGTTTCCATGACATGTATATCGCGGTAACTGTACAATGCGGTGTATAATAAGGCAATTATTTTTTATTGAATAAATTCATGAAAATTTATGTCAAAATAAAACCACTTTGTCTGAAAAAACAGCATAGATAGTATTTATTTTATACTGTAAATATAATGAAGATCAAAATATGAATTTGATGAGATATTAATATGCAGTAGCGTGTGATTTTTTATCGCTTCTGGCATGGTTACTGTGCAGCATGATGATACAGGCTGCACAGGGGGAGTGAAGGAGACTGTCAGAATTAATTATTTGATGGAAGCGTCGATAAACCTGGACATGTCATCTTTAAATTGCTTCCTGTCTTCAGGAGTCAGCTTCCGGGAGTAGGAGTCAATCTGTTCCTTGATCCTGCCCTCGACAGCCCACTGCCGGGAGCGGTATGAAGGCGCGCTGTCAGCGTCTGCGGGAACGGTAAGGGACTGGTTTTTCAGCGCCGTCGCTGATGATGCTGCAATTGTTGCCATGGAGGCGGTGTCGGCGCCGAGCTGCCGCGCGAGGTGAGGATATATCTCCTCCTTTTTCTTAACTGTTCCCTGAACGAAGGCCCGTGTTTTACCGTCTGTTTTCAGAATAAACTGGTAATTGTATCCGGTAAACTCCAGGTCATCGAGGGCGACAACAAGTACCATATCCACGGTATTTTTTTCGGTGTTATTCCCTTTCCAGATAAAATCCTTTTCCATGAGAATACCGGATGCCTTGATTGCGGCAGGACATGCGGACGTAAGAAAACTTTCGTATTCCGAGGAATCAATGGTGATGGAATATTTTTTTTCCGCGAGTTCAAATATTTTCCGGAGAGGGGCTGACTGCATGACAGAACCCGCAATGACTTTCGAACCGCCATTGTGCGTGTAGGTGAAGGAATTAAAATAAAATTTCCTGTCCTGCAGCTGCTGCCATTCCCTGTTGCTCCACATCGTGCAGGATACTGACACGAATAATAAGAAAATCAGGGTGACGAGCGCTGTATTGACGGCATTGTTCTTTTTCATTATGGATGGCCCTGGTGAATTTTTTTGGATTGATTGCCCATGCCGTTTCTCATGGTATCGCAATAATCTGGATTTGAATCAAATACTGATTCAGCTCAATCTGGTTCTCATCTCACTTTTTCAGTTTCGCGTCAATAAAAAATCAATGTTTCAGGGTGGAGTAAGGGGACCCTGAAATGGTGCAGGGGGCGATATAACCGCGTGAAAGAAGTGTCCGGCTTTTACAGCGAAATGGATTCCGTGACAGGGAGCTCTTCTCCGGTGTCCATGTTATGCAGCGATGTGTCCTCTAACTTGAAGCGCCAGTCAAGGGGACTGTACTTCAGGTAGCTCCTGGATTTGTCCGCGGGTTCCCCCTCTTCTGTGAACCGCACGCACATGATTACCTGAATGCGATGCAGTTCCCTGATAATTTTCTTCAGTTCCTGGGAGCTGTGTGCCACCATGGCGCACTGGCAGGGCTGCCCGCTTTTCCCATGTCTGACCTCAACAAAGATACCCATGGCGCCTTTGTTTTTCTTCCGTAAATCACGGTAAGGCTTCAGTTCCGGGCTGTAGAAAATATCCATAATGCTCATGGGCCTGCTGCTCCTGTTGATTAAATGGTTCAGGTGTTGATATCCTGTCGGGACAATCAAAAATGGACGGTTATGTCGTAATTCACGGGTTTCTCGTCCACGTCAACTTTGATGTTGGTGAGAAATGTCTGTTCCAGCTCGTATTCAAAACCAGAAAGCCATGTATCAAACTTTTTTCCCGGAAAGTATTCTTTTTTAATAATGACATCCAGCTCATATTTTTTCCGCAGAATGCGGAACTGTTTCTGTTCACCCTGGACGGTGGTGAAGGAAACATCGAAGATGTCAACCTGATCATGGGCGGCGTCAATCGTGAGGTCTTCCGATGAATCAAAGCTCTCAGCGATAATTTGTATTACCTTTCTGTAATTTTCATGATCCAGCGTGCTCATGCATGTCCTCCCGTGTGTGATTGGTTCAGTGTGATGCCGGGTATGTTTTTTTTCCAGCATTTTTTTCTGTGCCCTTTGCCGTGATTCACTGAGGGTTTTTTATGTAGCCGCCGAATCGTGTTTCCAGCACGAAATCCCAGAAATCACGGCGAAGGGCGGGGGGATCGCGGAAGTAGTGGAGGTGAGAGGAGCACCTGCAGTCCGATGATCCGAAACAGGGGACCGGTTCCCCGCCAAGTTCCGCCATGTTCCCCGCGAGGCTGCATTCAATATCGTCACCTGTCACAAATGGAATGTCTGCGGTTATTTTCATGTGTCCCTTGATATAGTCAATATGCCAGTGTTTCCGCTGTTGTGTCCCGCGATGGTAGGCAATTCTTGTAAAGACATTTGTCCTTCCGCTCCCGGAGTAAATGTAATATCCCTCCCTGAAACACAATGTTCCGAGACCCCCTGCGGTGATGTGCTGTTCCCTGTCGTTTTTCAGGATCAGAAGGTATGCCCCTCCCGGCGTGATTTCGGGCACCACCACAGGAACAGGACGCAGTGACGAAATCGTGAGGTCTTCGTTATACACCGCGGATAGTGCGTGTACGGGGATATGGTCGCGGTTTTCCGCGAGGGTGCGGTAAAATTCATAATCCGTATGATAGTTGGGTACGAAACATCTGATATCCCGGTGGAGCAGAAAGAGCACAAGGATGCCCCGCCCGGTTTCCCGCAGGTGACGCACATGGGCCGATGCCCGCGCGCTCACCGCATCGGGAAATGATGCCACGCCGTTCCATGCCAGGGTGCAGGATTTCAGCTCTATGAATACATCTCCGCCGTCCCGGTCCCTCAGAAGAAAGTCGAAGCGGCTGTTTCCCACGGCCGGCTCCCGTCTGACGGGCTTCAGTCCCTCAAGGCCGGGGACATTTCCTTTATTGAGGAGTTCCCAGAAGAGCCTGTTGCTGTACGTGGAGTCGATCATGACCGGATACCCGTCATAATACATATACCGGATTTTATAGGGGTATTTTCCCGGGGAGGGAACAAGGAGCACCCGTGCGCCCGGAATTGCCAGCTCGGAGAGCCTTCCGGTGTTGGGGACGTGTACCAGGATATGCTTTCCGCCAAGGGACACTTCCGCCACGAAACGGTTCAGCCTTGTAATGAAGCGCGCCTCAGGGAGGGAATTATATTCCGTCATTGTTTCTGCGTTCACGCACCCAGCGCCTGAATTTACGGTCCTGAATTTTCGCATAGAGAGGAAGAATTAACGGGAAAATTCTGTCGACAATCATGAGCAGAAAAAAGAGGCGTGAGGGATAAATGGATTTTCTGTTTTTCCTTATCCCGTTGAGGATGGCTGCTGCCACCTGTTCCGGGGTCTGGCTCGGCCATGGCATCGGGGTGCCGCTTCCGGCGCGGGAAAAAAATTCTGTTTTTGTCGCGATGGGAAACACAAGGGAAATAAGAGCGCTGTCCGGCGATTCGTAGCGATACGCCCTGATGAAGGAATCAAGTGCGGCCTTTGCCGCGGAGTACAGCGCGTAACCGGGGATCGGCCGCCGTGCCATGGGGGACGCGGTTATCACCACGGCATGTTCGCGGTCCCCTTTGAGCTCCCGCATTTTTTCAATGGCATACACCGGTGAAATGAAATCGGTTTCCATGATCGCGGCAATGTGGTCCCAGTCCGGGGTATCCAGTGTTTCATAATAGGCATATCCCGCATTGGCGATGAATATGTCGATGTCGCCCATGAGCCGCAGGGCCTCGCTGAAGAGACGGTCAATGTTTTCTTTCTTTGATACGTCACAGTGGAGCGGATAGACACGTTCGCTGACCATGGGAATTTTTTCAGGATTAATATCACCCACCACCACGGTGGTATCCATGGTGATTAGCTTTTCCAGTATCGCTTTCCCGATTCCCGATGCTGCTCCGGTGAGGACAATCTTTTTCCCCTGTATTCTCACATGTCCTCTTCGCTCATGGTCTGGGCCACGGGGAATTCAAGGCCGAAGTCACGGGTATACAGGGACATGAAGGGGCGGAACTGGTCGACTGCAGGGAACATCTCATGGTTTACCGTGAGGGACAGGATTTGCGCAGGCCGCACGGTTCCTTTCCCTTTGAACTGTGTGAAGTATATGGTTTCCTCCTCCTTCTGGGCAAGGGTGACGGGCAGAAGAGAGGATGTCACGGGGACAGGTACCACTCCCTGTTTCATGGTGATGTCAATGACCGTCACGCCCTCTACGGCAACAGCGATTCGCTCGCGGCGCGGGCCTTCAGATGTGATGGAAAAGTCCGCCAGTTCCTTCGGGATGCCCCAGTTCCTTCTCCCGTTTTCGACGCTTTCCATTGTTGAAACAAATATCTTAGTGATGGAATAATACTTTTTGTCCCCGAAGGGAAACCTGCCCGGCACAAAGAGCAGTTCCCGGTAGGGCCCTGCGGTGGATTCCAGGTAGTCCACCAGCATCATGGCGCCGAAACCGGAAAATGAGTCTCCCAGAAACGGGGAGCTGAAAAATCTGCTTCCCTGGAGAGATTTTGGAAATTTGAAGGCGAAGATGTAGCCGTTACCCCGGAGTTTCCAGGGGGCAGGGTAAATATTGGTCATGAAGCAGTCTCCTTTTAAAGCCTTTTGGGGGTCGATACTGATTCCCGGAGGCGGGGGACCGTATGGTGTATAGAAAAGGCCCCGCACCCCGGTTTTTTTATATCCGAAGGGAACGGTGATGTAAAGCAGAAAATATTATGTTGATCGCAATCACGGGCTGCAGCAGTAGTCTGCAGTCTTTGCGATGGAGAGTGAAGGGCACGATACTGAATTCCGGGCCAATCCGGACACTGCTGTCACCGGTGACCTCTGCAGTCAACGGTTATTGTCGTCTGCGCACGGGATATACCGCAGGACGTGGTTCCCGCCAGCCCTGCTTCCCGCAGCCGTCTCACTGCCCGAAGCCTACAGCACAAACATCACCGACATGAAGACGCCGTACAGGTGGTCGTTCATCCAGTTGTCCGAGGGGCCGTCATTGCTGGTGGCTTCCTGGTTGTAAAACTGGGAACGAAGGTACTGATACCTCATTCCAAGAGTGATAATTGGTCCTCCGGTACGGATACCGATTGCCGGTTCGAAGTTGAACCCCATCTGCTGCATGTCAAAT
>JAKQCH010000136.1 GCA_029573825.1 Spirochaetota bacterium
TGATATTAAGGAGTGGTGAACTATGAAAAAATTATTTTGTCTGCTGTTTATTCTTGCCGCAGCTGTTTCAGTGCCGGGTTACGGCCAGGAACAGCACGCTCCCGGGGCCCCGGGAGCCGGTCCCCGCGTATCGGCACATTCTGAACCTGAAGAAATTATTGCGGTGCTGCCCTTTTATGATTTTGCCGGGTCATCGGTGAAATATCTTTCATTATATATACCGGAGCTGGTTCGGGACCGCATTGATGGTGATGGAAGAATACGTATACTGGATTCCAAAACTATCGACGACGCAATGAAGGAGAAGAATATTGACTCCCGTATGCTCTATGACCGGGAAACGGCGTCAGCGTTTGTGAAAGACCTTGGCGCAACTCTGGGTCTTGGGGGCAGATACATTGTTGAGGGGAAAACTATCCGCATTGATTATTTTCTCGTAAATATAAAAAAGGGTGCTGTGGAATCCGGGACACAGTTCCAGGGGAATATTGATGATGACCTTCTCGACACCGTTGAAGGGTTTGCAGACAGGAGTACTGAATGGTTCAAAATACAGGCGCTCTCAGATGTTGTTTTTCGGCTCGATGCAGGGAATCGTACAAAACTTCGGGCTCTTTTTGAAATGGCGAAGGAATCCAGAGCGGGCATTGTGTTTACGAACAAGTGGCTTTTCTCGCTGTGTATCTTTCTCAGCTTTTTTATTATTGCGTTCCTGGTGCGGCTTTTTGTAGAGAAGATTTTACAGCGTCTTGCGGACAGAACATCTGCTACAATAGATAATGATCTGATCGAAGTGTCAAAAAAACCGCTGAAATGGATTATCCTCTCCTTTGGTTTCAAGCTTGCCATCATTCCCCTCAAACTGTCAACAACGGCGGCGCTTTTCTGGAATAGCGTGACAACGGCAGTTGTGATCTCCTTCTCCGCGTATTTCCTCCTGAAGGCTTCAGAAATATTGATTCACGTATGGGGCGGGAAGGTCACCGGGAAGATAGAGACACGCATAAATGATGATCTCGTACCGCTGTTTGTGAAAATGACAAAAATATTTATCATAATAATTGCCGCGCTGATTGTGCTTTCCAAGTTCGGCATTGAGATAGGTCCACTGGTGGCATCTCTCGGGGTGGTGGGCTTCGCGATCGGCTTTGCGGTGAAGGACACGCTATCCAATATAATCGCGGGAATAATACTTATCCTGGACCAGTCAATGGCCGTGGGAGACAAGGTAACGATTGACGGTGATACCGGGGTGATAAAAAACGTGGGGCTCCGAAACACCATGCTCCTTACATATGAAAATGAGATGATTGTTATACCCAATGGGGATCTGATGAACAGGAAATTCAAAAATTTTGCCCTCCCTGACCCCACAATCCGGGTGGTGGTAAATTTTAGCGTCGCGTACGGTACCGAGGTGGATAAAGTTGAAGACGCGGTGATGAATGTGATTAAGACCATCGACGGGGTCGTTGATGATCCGAAACCAGTGGTGGTGTTTTATGAAATGGGTGATTTTTCCCTGAACTTCCAGGCTAAGTTCTGGATATCGATGTATAGTGATCAGTACGACAAGAAGATCGAGGCGACGAAGAAGATATACAGGGCGCTGAACGAGGCGGGGATATCGATACCATTCCCCACCCATACTGTGTACCTGGAGAAATAATCAGACATG
>JAKQCH010000170.1 GCA_029573825.1 Spirochaetota bacterium
CACAATCAGTACTGAAGCTGAAGCGGCGCAGCGACTTGAAATGGCGGCAATGAACGGTATCAATCCCTTTGCAGTGCCGTACGAAATCCCGTTCATTCAGGAGGATGGATTTGTTATACGTACAGATGCACTGACACGATATATTGTGGAACTTATGCAGGAGGGTCGGGACGTGGAATCAATTGCCTATCTCTTTCATCTGGCAATCGCAAAAACAACGGAAAATGTTGTTGCATTTATCGCCCGGGAAAAAAATATAAACAATATAGTCCTGAGCGGCGGTGTGTTCCAGAACCGCCTCCTTCTTTCTATGGTTCGGGAATTTCTTGAAAAGAACGGTCTGCAGGTTTATCTTCCCCGACGGATTCCTGTCAACGATGGCTGCATCGCCATGGGGCAGATCGCAGTTGCAAAGGAAATGGTGGGCAATGGAAAAGTCTGACATACGGCAGATGGCTGCACGGCTGAAAAATTTTAAGCTCAATGAGCCTGCGCGGATTATGGAGGTGTGCGGTACCCATACCACGGAATTTTTCAAAACGGGAGTAAAAAAACTCTTCCCGGAGAATCTGCGCCTCATCAGCGGACCGGGGTGCCCGGTATGTGTGACACCGAATGCCTATATCGACCGCATCATTGAAATTGGGAAGGTCTATCGCCCCATATTCGCCACTTTCGGCGACATGATCAATATCCCCGCCTCACGCAGTTCGTTAAAAAAGGAAAAGGCGGAAGGACTTGATGTGGAGATCGTATATTCACCCCTCGTTGCCCTCGATATCGCCGAAAAAAATCCCGACCGCGAGGTGGTGTTTCTCAGCGTCGGTTTTGAAACGACAGTTCCTACAGAGGCCCTTACGATTCTTGAGGCAAAGGAACGGAATCTGAAGAATTTCTCGCTGTCTCCCGGAAACAAGCTGACGCCCCCCGCGGTGAAAGCGCTTCTCAATTCCGGTGAAACGCGAATTGACGGCTTCATTCTCCCGGGCCATGTGAGCGCCATAATCGGCGTCCGGGGATGGCGGTTTATCGCTGAAGAATACGGAATGCCATGTGTTGTGGCGGGATTTGAAGATCGGGACCTTGTGGCTGCGACCCTTCTCATGGCGCAGATGATTAAAAATAAAAAGGCCGACATTCTGAACGCCTATACCAGAGTAGTAAAAGAAAACGGCAATGAACGCGCGCAGGAAGTCATGGACCGTGTGTTCTGCACCGGTGATGCCGAGTGGCGGGGGATCGGTGTGATCCCGGAGAGCGCCTGCGAAATACGGGAGGAGTTCGGAGAGTTTGACGCTTTCAGAAAGTTTCCCGTCACGCCGCCGGAACCGATAGAGCCGAAAGGCTGCCGCTGCGGAGAAGTGCTTACGGGACTCATTTCGCCAACGGAGTGCGGACTTTTTGCAAAGGTCTGCACCCCGGAACATCCCGTCGGACCCTGCATGGTGTCAACTGAAGGGTCCTGCGCTGCTCACTATAAATACGGGAGATAACAATGACAAGAAAGATACTCTCAGGCCATGGAAGCGGCGGGAAGCTGATGAATGACATGATTGAAACCCTGATCAAGGGGACTTTGGGGCCCGACAGCATACAGCTTGATGACTCGGCATTGCTCACAATCGGCGCTGAAACCATTGCATTTACCACTGACACCTTTACCATTACACCACTTTTTTTCCCGGGGGGTGATATCGGGTCTCTGGCAGTGAACGGCACCGTGAATGACCTTGCGGTAATGGGCGCCGAACCGATGTATCTTTCCTGCGGTGTTATAATAGAAGAGGGTCTTGACATGGAGGTCTTTGAAAAAATTCTGAAATCCATGAAGGCCGCTGCAGATCGTGCCGGCGTTAAAATCGTTACCGGCGATACCAAGGTTGTGCAGAAAGGGAATGCCGACAAGATCTTCATCAACACGTCCGGTGTGGGAAGGATAACAGGCAGGGTCCAGAGGGCTCCTGTGCGGGAAGGTGATAAAATTCTTATAAGCGGCTGCATCGGCGACCATGGTATAGCGGTGATGGCTGAACGGAACAGCCTCACCTTCACGAAGGGGCTGCAGTCAGACTGCATGGCGCTGAATTCAATGATAGCACATGTTACGGAGGCATATCCCGGCAGCATCCGCTTCATGCGGGACCCCACCAGGGGCGGAGTCGCTTCGGTGCTGAACGAGATCGTCAAAGGGCAGCCCTTCAGCGCGAAGCTCTACGAAAACGACTGTCCCTTACGCGAAGAGGTGAAGGGGGTCTGTGAAATATTGGGCATTGACCCGCTTTATGCCGCCAACGAAGGGAAGGTGGTAATGATCGTCAGTGCTGAAGACGCGGAAGGTATCCGCGACAGGATGCGGGAAACCCCGGAAGGGAAAGACGCCGCGATAATCGGTGAAATCACCGGGGAATACCCCGGTAAGGCGTACATGGAAACCCCTGTTGGCGGGGAGAGGATATTGCCGCTCCTTCTGGACGAACAGCTTCCGAGAATTTGCTGAATTTTATTTTGTGCAATAGTATAATGTCTTAAAACGGAGAATTTACATGTGTCTTGCGATACCAATGAAAATCATAAAAATTAACGGCATCAGGGCAATCGCTGAAAACAGGGGCGTTGAGCAGGAAGTCAATATCTCACTGGTGCCTGATATTCAGACAGGGGAGAAGGTGCTTATACATGCAGGATTTGTCATTGAGCGGATCGATGAAGAAACTGCGCGGGAAATTGAGGAAATCTGGGATGAAATCAATGCTGACGTCTTACGGGGACAGCAGGCCTGAGTACCTGCTGTCCCCGTGTCAATTTATACCGCAACATCCTCTTTGTATGCATTGTACCACATCTCTTCCGCGGCAGTGAAAACTCCCGTGATTCCAAGGGTTACGTGATAGTCTCTGAGAACTTTCAAATGAAGCGCTTCTTCAATCTCTTCCTCCTTCATTGCGGAGGGGTTGTTCATCGCTTCTTCGTACCTGCTTTCAATCCATTCGTGGAAGGATATTCCTTTTCCCGAAAAAATTACATGACTTGACATTATATCAAACTTTACCGTGTCAACGGCGCTCTGAATACTGACTATTTCTCCGTTGATTTTCCCGTAGGCAATTTCTGTCTGGAAGTAATCGCCCCATGTCGTGACCACGGGTGCGGTGCCGTAGCGGCTTTTCAGCGAATCCACAAGTCCATTGTCAATATAATCCCGCGATGAAGTTCTGTTTATGAATTTGCGGATTTCAATGAGGGCTTCAATTTCATCAATTGTGAATTCGCCGTTATTGATGTGCTGAATAATATCCTCGTTTATCAGATATTCCATAGTGTTCCTGCCGTTATAATTGATTACATTCCGTCCGTACAGACACCGGAATAATTTCCTGCAATAATCACAAAAAGATGCGCCGGGAGGCAGCCGGGGCCGTTATGACACATGCTGCATCTCAATTACATAATCGGTAAAAATTGAATTGCCTTTAAGGATTGAATGAGGGATTTTCTCCTTTTATTCATTTTTTTTATTGTGTCACTGAATTCATTTTTAGTAATATGTTGGGGTCGATATCAACCCGTGAATCCGTGAGGAGCTGACGCCATGAAGGATCAAGATTTAACAAACGATGCAGACTGCATTTTCTGCAGGCGTTATCGTGAACGGAATTTCCTGATGGAGAATGATTTCGCCTTCGCCGTGGATGATAAATATCCCGTTACCCCGCACCACACCCTGGTGCTTCCACGGCGCCATGTCGCGGATTTCTTTGAATGCTCCCGCGAGGAATACTCCGGGATGCTGGATCTCGTTACCTCACTGAAGGAGGAACTTCTCATGAAAGATAAGAGTATTGATGGATTCAACATCGGTATCAATTCCGGCCTCTCCGCTGGTCAGACAATTTTTCATCTCCACATACATCTCATTCCACGGAGAACAGGAGACATGGAACACCCTGCGGGGGGAGTGCGGGGAGTCATACCGGAAAGGATGAAGTATTAGTATCTGAAGATGCATCCAACGGGTTATTTGTACCGGATAATACTCATATAATTTATCGCCTTGATAAAGATGATTTCTGTAAAAAATATCTTGCTTATTAATGACCGCCATTGTATACTTATAGTACCATATTAAAAGGGAGGTTTATATGGCCATACAAAACATAAGCGGTGCAGATTCTGTACCCCAGGGAGTACTCGAGAGCAACCGCATACAGAACGAGTCGAGAAACACGGAAGACACACGGACACAGCAGACAGAAAAGATATCCGAGGAAAACAAGGGACGGCAGATCGATACAACTGCGTAGAGATTAT
>JAKQCH010000176.1 GCA_029573825.1 Spirochaetota bacterium
TGGTTTGAGCGGCGGTATCGATTCCGCGCTTACCGCTGCCCTTGCGGTACAGGCCCTCGGACCGGAACATGTAACCGGCATTACCATGCCCTCCATATATTCATCCCGGGGGAGTGTCGATGACTCCATGGCACTGGCACGGAATCTCGGCATGACTATCCACACGCTCCCGATTACCGACCTTTTCAATCTTTACCGGGATTCACTTGGTCCCGTGTTTGGAGATCGTCCGGAAGACATAACAGAGGAAAATATTCAGGCCCGCATTCGGGGAAATCTCCTGATGTCGATAAGCAATAAATTCGGGAGCCTGCTTCTCACCACGGGCAATAAATCGGAACTCGCGACAGGATACTGTACGCTGTACGGAGATATGTCGGGAGGGCTGGCGGTAATCTCCGACTGTCCTAAAACTCTGGTATACGAATTGTCGCGCCATATAAACAGGGACCGTGAAATCATTCCTGTTTCCACAATCGAGAAACCCCCCTCTGCGGAACTGCGGGAAAACCAGAAAGATGAGGACAGCCTGCCCCCCTATGAAATCCTCGATGGCATACTCGAACTGTATATCGAAGCAAAAATGTCCTCCGATGAAATAATTTCACAGGGATATGACCCGGAAACAGTACTCTTTGTTCTCCGCCTTGTTAACAGAAGCGAATATAAACGGATACAGGCCGCCACCGGCCTTAAAGTTACCTCAAAGGCATTCGGCATCGGTCGGCGTATTCCCATTGCGAACCGGTTCTCCCCGTAAACAGTCAGTACCTCCATCAGTGAGATTTTTGCTTTTTCTTCACATAGAGCTGCTTAGTTACCACCGCCACTACTTCACTTTTCTCATCCACAATATCCACAGAAAATTCCGGAAAAACCGTTCCATTGTCATCAGCTTCTTTTTGTATTTGATGATACCGTTCTTCCGGTATAAAAAAATGGGCGTGCACCGTTCCCCTGCCAGGTTTCCTGAATGTAATTGTCGCGCTCTTGTCCCATACGATATATCCTGGACCGAGGTTTTCCATTAATAAAAAGAAATAGAAAGGATCACACATAGAATACAGGGATCCGCCGTAATGTGTCCGAACATAATTCCTGTTCCAGAAACGGAGTTTCATCCGAATATCCACCGTCTTCACATCCCGGGATATCTTCACCCTGATTCCGGCGCCAAGAAAAGGAGGATACAGACTGAACATTTTAAATAAAATATTTTTCATTTTCATGGGAATATCCTGTTATGCTACAATAATCTTTTCATCATATATTCCAGGTCATCAGCGTACTTTCTGTCTCCCGTCATTTTCCACATTGTCAGTGCACCTTCGTACAGTTGCAGCATCCCCCTGGCAATCATCTCCACATCCGCTTCAGGACGCAGATGTCCTTTCACTTTCATATTCTGGAAAAAATTTCCAAGAAGCAGGAATACCTCGTTCATAACAGATTTCAGCATCTTATGAATACCTCCCGCTCCGGAACCGTATTCAAAGGCAATATTTGCAATGGGACATCCGAAAAATGCATTGGACCGTATGTCATGCTGCATTGCCTCAACGCATCCTCCGATAAATTCACCAGGCGTCGTGCTTCG
>JAKQCH010000181.1 GCA_029573825.1 Spirochaetota bacterium
CCTGATGTACGGACTTGTTGATCCACGGATACGGCTGGAGGCGGAACTGTGAAACGGGAAGGATACTGGGGTGCGGTGTGGCTGGAGTTTAAACAGAAGCGCCTTGCGGTGGGGGGACTTGTTATCGTCCTGCTATTAATACTGATTGCCGTCTTTGCTCCCCTCATCGCCAATGACAGGCCGTATATTTACATCACTGAGGACCGGGTGTATTTCCCGCTGTTTTTCAGCTATCCCGAGCTCCATAACAAGGACCTTCGCGAGGAGCGCTATCGGGGGTATAAGCTTTTTCCGCCGATTCCCTACTCCTATTCGGAATATGATCTTGACGCGATTATTCTTGCGCCGGACTCCCGTCACGTGCTGGGTACCGACGAGCAGGGAAGGGACATGGCGGCGCGCATGGTGCACGGTACCAGGGTTTCCATGCTTGTGGGTTTCATTGCCGTGGCAATTTATGTGTCCATCGGGATTTTTATCGGCGCCCTGGCGGGGTATTACGGCGGCTGGGTCGATATGGTCATTTCGCGGATCATCGAGATTGTGATGTGTTTCCCGACGTTTTTTCTTATCCTCACGATCCTTGCGCTCTTCGGCCAGAGCATGGTGAGCGTGATGGTGGTGATAGGGATTACCGGGTGGACCGGGATCGCACGGATTGTACGCGGTGAGTTCCTGAAACTCCGGGAGACTGATTTTGTGGTGGCGGTGAAGGGAATGGGGGCAGGTGACCTCCGCATTATGCTGCGTCATATCCTCCCGAATTCTCTTGCGCCAGTGCTGGTATCGGCTACATTCGGGATCGCCTCAACTATCCTCATTGAATCATCGTTGAGCTTTCTCGGGTTTGGTGTGCAGCCTCCCACTCCCAGCTGGGGGGAGATACTTTCCCAGTCCAGCGGATATATCGATGTGGCCTGGTGGCTTACGCTCATTCCAGGGTTCGCGATTTTTCTTACTATTACCGCGTATAATCTGATTGGTGAGGGTTTTCAGGATGCCATCGATCCGAAAGCGCTGAAATAAGGGTGAAGTACAGGTAAGGCTCTGACCCCTTAGATCAGCCCAATGCTTTTCTGGTAGGCATCCTCATACCATAGAAATTTTTCCACCCTTTCCCTGAAACTCCTTCCCAGAAGATGAAAATACTCATGAATTGTAACTATAACTGGTGATACATGGTCCTCAAACAGATACGCGTTGATTGAGCTGAACCGGTATTTCCTTGGATTTGAGGCGAAATTTTTTCTTACAGGATTGTATCCGATATACCAGAGAAGCCATAGTAAATACACAAAGGGATTATTCTGCATTTCCACTATAACATCTCTATAGCGCTCGTTCCAGAAGGGCCCCGTGCGGTTATTATCCCTGTTGTACAATTCCGCAAAACGCGCTTTAATATACTGCATAATCCGAGAAATATCAGCTTCACCTTCCAGCGTCCGGATCACAAAATGAAAGTGGTTATCCATAATAACGTATGATATAAGCTCAAATTTGTACTTCACCTGCGTTCTTGCCAGGACTTTCACAAGCAGATCTTTGTAGTGGTCCTTCTGCAGCAGTTTTTTCCGGTCGATACAACGTGAATACACATGGTATGTCACGCCCGGAAGGCATGTTCTTGGTTTTCGTGCCATCGATTACTCCACAGGTCTTTATATATACATACGATTTTGGAGGAGATAATGATGCAATTTTTTCAGGAATGGATGTATCTTGTATATTTTACTGAAAAAATGAAAAAAGGGGTCAGAGCATAGGGGTTATTTTTGCTAAAAATTAGTACATAAAAAACTACCGGCAGGAAA
>JAKQCH010000196.1 GCA_029573825.1 Spirochaetota bacterium
ACTGATGGCACCGAAAAAATTCTACGCAGTCGCAAAAGGGCTCAGGCCCGGCATATATGACAACTGGCCCGCGGCGAAAAGCCAGATCGACGGTTTCACCGGCGCCGTATATAAGGGGTTCACCAGCCGCAGAGAGGCTGAGGAGTGGATGAAAAACCCGTTCTTAAAGAGAGCCCCTTTTTCTGCTGTTTCTCCCGAAAACTCCGGGGGAGACGGTACACCGAATGATGGGGAGATCACCGTATATACTGACGGAGGAAGTTCCGGAAATCCGGGACCGGGCGGGTATGGCGTGGTGATACTTCATGACGGAGAGAGGAGAGAGCTCTCAGGAGGGTTCAGTCGCACTACCAATAACAGGATGGAACTGATGGGCGTCATAACAGCACTCCGCAGCCTCGGGAAGACAGATCGCCCCATAACCCTCTACACGGACTCAAGCTACGTTGTGAACGGCATAACAAAGGGGTGGGCGGCAAAGTGGCGCAACAGCAACTGGATCAAGTCCGACAAAAAGCCCGCGATCAATCCCGACCTCTGGGAGGAACTGCTTGATCTCATAAAACCCCTGAAGATCAGATTCATGTGGGTCAAGGGCCATGCCGGCAATATATACAATGAAAGGTGTGATGAACTGGCAGTATCGTCCGCAAGAAAGGGGAACCTCCCGGAAGATGAGGGGTACAGGGGGTGAAGTAAATCCCCCCGTTCCGCGCCGACCCTTTGCCAAACTGACTCCGAATATGCTGCTCCGGTACGGTACTGAACCACAGACACGTAATATTTTCTTTTTCTTCAATCCACGGTTGTGGACTTCTTCCTGGCAGCGGAGATTTTTTTTACATCTGACTGCCGTTTCTCCTCTTCATCGAGTGCTGATTGAAGCACTCTTCTCTTATACTCTGTACCAGTGTCTTATGGGGCTGTTCCTTTATGAGGTTCTGTGCACTTCACTATTGATTATAGGTCTTGTCTGTTGTTTGAAATTTCAACTGACCCTTTACAGAAGATTTTCTCCATGTCTGCTATTAATGCACGTCCAACCAGCTACTCTTCCATGTCCCAGAAATAGTCCTTGTTGGTAAGCTCCTGTTCCTCCTCTTTCTCCGGAACCTTCACGCCGGCGGGAAGGTCCTTTGTGTTGTAGATAAAATTCAACTGGTCCTCAAGGTCCATAGTTTCTTTTTCCCAGTACTCCGTGGTCCCGAAATGCGGGAAAGCGGCGGGAAACGCAGGATCGCTCCACCTCCTCGCGATCCATGCGGCGTAACGGATAAACCTGAGCGCCCGCAGGGGCTCTATGAGCCGCAGCCACGATGAATCGAAATCCCTGAAGAGACGGTACGCATTCAGAAACACCTCCCGCTGCCGGAGACCTTCCGTGTCCCTTGCAGGCACCAGCATCCAGACGTCCTGTACCGCCGGCCCCGTAAGGAAATCATCGAAATCGAGGAAAAACCACCCCTCATTTCCATAAAGAAGGTTTCCGAGGTGGCAGTCGCCATGTATGCGGTGAAAGGGGACATCACTGCGCAGTGTCTCATACAGTTCGGATATTTCATGAACCGCATTGTGATACCGTTCCCTGTATTGCGGGGGAAGGAAATCATGTTCCTCAAGGAACCGGAGTGATTCAATGCCGTAGGTTTCCCCGGTCAACTCAATCCTGTGGGCGCACTGCTTCGAGGACCCCATGTTGTGTATCCGGGCAAGGAGCCTCCCCAGAATCTCCAGGGCATCATCGGAAAGCTCGTCCCCCGCCCTTCCCCCGGTCCGGGGCCACAGGGCATAGTAAATATTTTCAATCTGGTGAATAGTTCCGCCATCGGGGAAAAACACCGGCGCGCAGACCGGTATTTCATCATCTTTCAACTGAAGGAGAAAATCATGCTCCTCCTGAATCTGCTCTCTGTTCCAGCGGCCGGGGCGATAAAATTTTCCCACAACATGTGAACCGTCTTCAAGTTTACAGTCATATACCCTGTTCTCAAAGCTGTTCAATGCCATGCAATGCCCCGTTGGCTCAAATCCGCTTTCCTCAAGAGCCTTCAATATGACATCGGGTGTTAGGTTATAAAAAAAGTTATTCATTGACAAACTGCACCTGCTATATTTGTAAGGTATATGATCTCAATTCTGGTATACGGCTTGTTCTCCCGGCAGTATTACATGGACAGGGACGCTGTTAGACGGCAATAACGCACCCCTGACGACACAGTCGATACCATGGTATTGACAGCACAATGTGTTCACACTATAACAGAGCATGAATCCTTATTCAAGGAATTAACGGACAATGGCTGATAAAATTGTGTTCTCTCAGGAATTCGGCGACCTGAGAAATAAAAAGAACAGAAAGAAAAATGAATCCAAACCGAAGGCACCATCGGGCATGAAAAATGACGGCATTGTCCGTGTCCAGAGAGAAAGCAAGGGACGCGGCGGCAAAACAGTAACCGCCGTGTACGGCGTTCCCCTCTCAGGAAACGAACTGTCCCTCCTTGCCGCCTCTCTGAAACAGAAGTGCGGCACCGGCGGCACCGTCAAAGACGGTGTAATTCTTATACAGGGGGACAAAACAGATTCTGTTATACAGGTACTCACAGAAAAGGGTTACACGGTCAAAAAAGCCGGGGGATAAGCTGCCCCGGCCGTTCATGTCTGATTATTTCTCCAGGTACACAGTATGGGTGGGGAATGGTATCGATATCCCCGCCTCGTTCAGCGCCCTGTATATCTTCTTCGTCGCCTCGATCTTCTTGTCGTACTGATCACTATACATCGATATCCAGAACTT
>JAKQCH010000207.1 GCA_029573825.1 Spirochaetota bacterium
CCATGTGACACGTAATTCAGAATATCAAGGCGGCTGATACCCTGTTTTGAAAGAAAATAGGAGGCGAAGGATTCTTTTTCATCAAAGATCGACACGAACACGTCACCGATATCAAGATAATCCTTCTGCGCTGACGCCGTATGCCATATAGCCTTTTCCATCATGTTCTGAAACTGTATTGACTGGACCGGATCGGCGTCCTTCACAACGGGGACATGTTTCTGCAGATGCTCATCGACATCCTTTTTCAACAGGTCGATATCGCCTCCGCACTGACGGACGATATCAACCCCCGAAACAGAATACATCGCTGCATACAGAACATGCTCCGGAGTGAGAAATTCATGCTCCCGGTTTTTCGCCTCGTTGTAGGCCGACATCAGTATTGTATTGAGATCTTCGTTAATTTCCATTTGATAGCAACTCTCATCCGTTCATATTTTCCCGCCGAAGCCGGAAAATCGCGGTAAATTTATGCTTCCTCATAACTGCACTTGAGGGGATAACCCCTCTCTTTCGCCAGTGTATGCACCTGGGTTATTTTAGTCATCGCGATATCGTAGGTATACACCCCGCATACGCCCTTACCTTTTTTATGAACATCCATCATGAGCATTGTCGCCTCCGCTGCGGGCTTGTGGAATATTTTCACCAGCACCTCAACGACAAAATCCATCGTGGTATAATGATCGTTCAGAATAATCACCCTGTACATCTTCGGCGTTTTTAAATCCGGTGTTGTTTTCAGCTGAACATCGCCCTCAAAAACACCGTTATCATCAGCTCTCTTTGACATACTCAACTCTCAGTGTAATCGCGAAGTCACCTGATTCCTTCGCTGCTAAAAAACCCGCAACCCGTTTTAACGGTTATCCGGTTCTACGGTACTTCATCTAATGTAAAAGTATACAGAATTATCCCCTGAAGGCAATTTTTTTTCCGGATTCACCGCCAGTTTCAAAGGGGCCTTTTTTTGTTCCTGCCATGCCGGCATGTCTCACAGCCAAGAATATGAAGATGTTTTTTGCCGCCGGCCCTGTCCCACATACGTCCTGTTATAAATGCTTCGTTTTTAAGTATTGTATCACATATTGGACATTTTTTCAACACATTCCCCGTGGGACCGTAACAGTTCGGACACCCATACACATGGACAATGGTATCTCCGTCTGTCTTAATAATTTTTGATGATACGTTTTCCCCCCGATAGAGACGGGAGCCGCAGAGTATGCAGGGCATTTTTTCTTTTTTTTCCGGCGCAGATTCCACAACGGGATGAACGGGGTCGTTATCCGTTTTAAGAACAAGATATAAGAGCACAATGCCCGCGAAGAATATCCCTCCGGAAAAAACCCATTCTGTGATACTCATTCATTTCCTGCAACAGTTCCAGCATTACTCCCCCGGTCCTCAATATGCCAGGCTTCCTCGTTCCAGTCAAACAATTCATAGGGCCTGAAACGGTTTTTATACTTCATTCTTCCGCACCCCTTAATGTAATACCCCAGGTAATAGTATTTCATGCCAAGTTCCCGCGCATAGGAAATCTCCCTGATCGCGCTGAAAGTTCCCAGGCTCCTGCTGCTGTAATCCGGGTGGAAGATATAATACACACTGCTCAGGGCCTCATCGGTTTTATCAAGAAACCCCACACCGGCCAGCTTCCCGTCGATATAATACTCAGACTGAAGCGCAGGGCACGATCTTGAATAAAAATTCATGGTGAATTCATCCAGGGAAGATTCCGTCCCGAACCGGACCCGTGAATGGGCCTCATAAATACTGTATATTTCCTCGGAAAACTGCAGTTCTCCAAACCGTACAAAAACATCCCTGTTTTTTTTGATAATATTTTTCTGATTTCCGGACGGTCGATACAGCTCCACGGGAACCCGTATCGGCAAACATTCATCACAGCCCTCACAGAATGGTCTGAAATAATAGAAACCGAATTTCCTCCATCCACGGGACAGCAGCACATTCAGCTCTTCGCCGCTCAATTCAGAGGCAAAGAAATACTTGAACCGCCACTCCCTGTCCGGAAGATAGTGACATATCTGTGATTCACTGAGATTAAGGTCCTGTATTACAATCATTCTTTTTCTTGTACGCAATCAGCAGCGCGTCACCCTGAATTTATATATCAGTTTATACAGGAAAATTGTACATATCATCAAAAAAATAACCGATTAATATATCAGATGATATCGAACACATCCATGTTCACTGTATATTGTCTGAACCAATGATAGTATAGATTTTTATTTATTTCAATCATAAATCCGATAATGAAACACTATATTTCAAGTATAACAGCCTTCATTTTCACCATTCTTGTCACCGTGGTCCTCAACGGTACAGGGGTCTATGGAGGCCCTTTTATCTCTATACAGAATGTCGATGTCACGACAGACTTTCCCGCAATTAAGGTTTTTTTCACTGTAAAAAACCGCGGCAGCTCTGAAATCCAGAATATTGACGAAGATAATATTGTCCTCTATGAAGACGGGTATCGTGTCAACTATGTTAAACTTCTCAACCTTTCTAAAAAGAATGACCTCCTGTATCTTGTGTTTTCCATTGACTCAAGTAAGAGCATCGGGCACAAACTCCTCTCGGAAATAAAATCCTCCGCGAAAGAGATAATAAGAAGGTCACACAGCAGAGATAAAATCGCACTGTACCGATTTAATGATGAAGTCCTCATGCTTAACAATTTTTCCTCCTCCCGTGAATCACTGATGCGGAGCATCGACAACATCTCCATGCATGGTAGCCGTACGCTTCTGTACAATTCCATCTATGACGCTGTCGATTTCCTCAGCAGGGATGGTCTTAACAGAAAAGCGATTGTTGTTTTCACCGATGGCCGTGATGACGGCAGCAGTGTCACCGCGGATGATGTTATAAAATTTGCCCGTGAATCCCATACCCCGATAAATTTTGTCTGCTCCGGTTCGTCATCCGCGATGAAACAATGCGGCCGCATCGCCACATTGACCGGAGGCCGCGTTGCCTCATTGAAAAAACAGAACAGCTCCACACAGCTGTATACCGGTATCCTGAACTCAATGCGCAATCAGTACATTGCCCAGTACAGGTCCATCATTAATCCTGACGGCGAGAAGCACCATATAGAACTGCGCCTCAGACAGGGGACCATACGGGACCGTGCCGCGGCAGCGTTCACCGTTCCATTATCCCTTTCGCTGTTTCAAATACCCCATATTTCAGTGCTCTTCTTCGCACTCATGATTATCCTCATGGTAATGCTGATCACCGTAATTATTATTCTGCTTCTAAAATACCGGAGATCGCACACCTGTTCCGAGGCCCCTGCTCCCATGAGGCAGCCGGCATACCGTCAGGATTATAACCTTTCAGACCTTACCACGGCCCCGGAAGATACCGGACAAAAGCAGCCGGTAATAACTCCTGATGATCCCGATTACGCCTATGCCCGTGCATGGCTGCTGCAGAAAGACGGTCCTGAATCCGGCAAGAAGTTTCCAATCTTCTGGGACCAGATTACCCTTGGCCGCGGGGAGCATAATACCGTAGTAACAAATGATCAGGCGGTATCACTTGAACATGCAAAAATAAAAAGAGTAAACAATGCCTATCTTCTCTTCGACCTCGCCTCCGACAACGGCACATTCCTCAACAATAAAAAACTTCTCCGCCCGAAACCGCTGTACGACTGGGACGAAATTAAAATCGGCAGAACCCTCTTTATCTTCAGGGGAACAAAACTTTCCTGATTTTCACTCATTACACCGCAATAAAACTAAGGGCACTCCTATAAACTGTCTTTTAATGACTTTTGGGCTTGAAATAATAGTGCCTGGTTCTGTTTTAACGCAATCTGTATCTGAACTATAAGGTTTTTGTAATTGTCCATAAAAAACTATTTACAAGGAATTCCTGTTACTGGTAACATACTCTTTCATCAAAGAATTCAGGAGATAAAACCATGGCTGTATCAAAATACATACAGGGATCCATTGAAAAATCATCATGGATACGGAAGATGTTTGAAGAAGGGACCCTGCTGAAAGCGAAATTCGGCGAGGAAAACGTCTATGACTTCAGTCTGGGCAATCCCGATATCGCCCCACCGGAAAAATTCTTTGATGTGCTGAAGCAAATAATCAATGCACGTGAAAGCGGAAAGCACGGATACATGCCAAATGCCGGATTTCCCGATGTGAACACGGTAATCGCGGACAAAGTCTCAAAGGAACACGGCGTCTCCGTGCCGCCATCCCAGATTGTCATGACCTGCGGTGCGGCAGGAGGCATGAATGTTGTTCTGAAAACAATACTTGACCCGGGAGATGAGGTTATAGTCACAAAACCATATTTTGTTGAATACGGTTTTTATGTACAGAATCACAGCGGCACCCTCGTTCTTACTGACACAAATGAAGATTTTTCCCTGAATATTGAAAACATAAAAAATGCCATAACACCGAAAACAAAAGCAGTGATAATCAATTCGCCGAATAATCCGACGGGAAGGATTTATCCCGAAAAGGACATTCAGGCGCTGTCAGTGATGCTCAATGAAAAATCAGCCGGTTCACCCATATACATTATTTCCGATGAGCCGTACCGTGATATTATTTATGATAATGTCACAGTACCCAGCGTCCTCGCCCATTACGACAATTCATTTGTCATAACATCCTATTCCAAAACACTTTCAGTTCCCGGCGAAAGGATTGGATATATCGCGGCTAACCCGAAATGCGCCGATCTCCCCCAGATTATGGCGGGGCTGGTGCTTTCCAACCGTATACTCGGCTTTGTCAACGCCCCCGCCCTCATGCAGCGTGCCGTGGCGCATCTTGTGGATGAGTCCGTTGACATACAGGCGTACCGGAGACGAAGGGACCTCTTCATGGAAGGCCTGCGGACTGCAGGATATGAATTTCCCGTTCCCGAAGGGGCGTTTTACATATTTTGCAAATCGCCCCTGAAAGATGATGTTGCCTTTGTTCAACACCTTTTAAAATACAATATTCTCGCAGTTCCGGGAGTGGGGTTTGGCGGTCCGGGATATTTCAGGCTTGCATACTGCGTTTCTGAAGATGTCATTGCACGTTCACTTCCCAAATTCAAAGAAGCGATCGAATCCCTGTAGCTGTTTCAGCAGCGCGGGATTGGACGAGATCAATGATATTTTTATTGACACCATCATGACTGCGATTGAAAATAACGCATTATATCATACGGTTGCCTTTCAGGCATTCTAAAAATAATTTTTATACTCATGCAAAATCTATAATTAAACTTATAAATTCGAGGTACATCATGTCAGAAGAAAATCAAGCAACAGAAGCCGGAACCCCTCAAAAAAAGAAGAAAATCAACAGGCTTTCAGCTGAAGAGATTGCAAAGAAAATTGCGGCTTTTGAAGACGCACAGCATACAAAATCCGTGTATTACAAGCATCTTGTACAAAGAAAAAGAGAAATGGAAAAGTCCAGCCTGTAAAAATTCCTGAAATCACCTCCTGTCATCGAATCGGCGGCAAGAGGTGATTTCAGTATTCACTTCGAATTATCATCCCTGCAAAGAACGAGATACTCATACTTCACAAGATCTTCAACAAACTGCCGCACAATTTCATGTTCATCGGATTTCACTGATCCCGACGTAAGAATAAACCGCAATTCATTGCTCAGTTGCGGCTGTATAAAATCAATGAACTGTCCGCGCCGGACCCGATAGCCATGATGTTCGGCAACCTTTACCAGATGAGAAAATTTTATTGTATATTCATCATGTCCTTTGAGGGCAATTCGTTCCGGATTACCGGTACTCGTAATATCAACCATACCCTTGACAATATCCGGTGTTTCCGCTTCACAGCTGTGTTCACTTATGTAGATAAAAGGAACCGCGGCTCCGCAAAGTTTTTCAACAGCCTCAACAGCACCGAGATTAAAATTAAATAAAGCTGTTTCAAGGATCGAAAGGTCATACTTTATAATATAGCGATATAATCTGGAAATCAGAGCATTTCGCTCCTGGTCATTGCAGTGAAAATCATCGCTGGTAATATTCACAACAGTCGGGAAATCACCGCAATTTTCATTCAGCACTGCGAGTTGGAATCTTTCCAGGAACGCATTCTCAACGTGAAAAAAATCTTTTTCAAAATATGCAACATCCCATTGCCGTAAAGTTTCCTGCTGCTTCCGAAGGAGGAGAGGAGATATATCCAGCATAACCGGCCGCAGCGCCGGGTTGCAGGCAAGAAAATCACGCATCAGATACCCGTATCCGCCTCCAACCTCCAGAAGATTTGTAATTTCAGAAAAAGGAAGCAG
>JAKQCH010000210.1 GCA_029573825.1 Spirochaetota bacterium
TGACCTGCTGGCCGACATGGAATGTTCCTTTTGAGTAACAGTCATACGGGGTGAAAGATAGTTTCCTGTTGTCAGGAGCGTTGTACTGTATGACAAGATGATCGCAGTATGCCCTGTTCCTGTACGTTTCCCTCAGCTCTATGACGGTACCGGTTGTCTGTGCCGATGCATGTTGCCATTCCTGATCGTTCGCAGGCATGACGAAGACAGCACTATAAATAAATACCAGCGCAAGCGCCGTAAGCACCGAACCTGTAAGCAGTTTCCAGATGATAACGTTGAATCTCATGTTTCCCTCCAGCGAAAATATAATGCAATACTTCGCGATTACTATGCCTTGATTGATAATGCTGGTGCATAAATAAATATTATAAAACCTGTTGAAGCTGTCATGTCATACCGTCTTCATGAGAAATCACACAGCGGATTGATAATGCGTAACGAATATGTAATGGCAAGTAATATTTTCTCATTCTGTATGACTGAGTATAATTATTATATCTGGAGCATCTTTTTATTAGTTCGAATGTCTTCTTCCTGTATATTGAAACCTGATGCGCACCCGTTTTTGTAACGTCATACAACTTCAATGGTTCCTTCTCAGATAATACTTTTATATCGCGACAAGACGACTGGAACGCCAAATAGGGATTGCTTCATTGAAACGCATACCCCATCTATTTACTGTCTGTCTTAAAAAATCGCGGCAATAGAAAAAATATAAAATTTTTTTAAAAAACTGCTTGCTACATTTAGTGTAGCTTACTACATTATCCGTAGTTAAATACACATTCTGGAGCAAGGAGAGGAATTATGCCTGTAATCAGTGTAGAACTCGGAAACGGTCAAATCAGTGAAAGCCAAAAAAAACAAGTGATAGAGCGCTTTACCGCACATGCCGTTGAAATCACCGGTATATCCGCTGATAAATTTACCGTTTTAATCCACGAACTGCCGCCCGAGAATATCGGTGTTGGGGGAAAAACCCTGAAAGATATCAAAGTGAATCTTTAAAAAAACCGGAGGGCAAGAGATTTTCTCTTGCCCTCCGCAATGCATGGTTGAAACTGGAGTACATGAAATAATGATTAATAAAGAGGCGGTAAAATGGCTATTCCAAAACCCGGCAAACCCGTTCGAGGGTCATCATCAGGGGCACCGGTCATGGCGATTTTTGATCTTCTGGGCCGCCGCTGGGCTATGGGGATAGTCTGGCAGCTCTCGGGCGGTCCTTTACCCTTTACCGTGCTGCAGTCGCGATGCAGCTCAATCTCACCTACAATTCTCAGCACCCGCATCAAAGATTTGACCGAAGCGGGAATTATTGAACGGACCCTTGATGGTTACATGCTCACGAAAACAGGAATGGAGCTTTTCAGAATTCTTGAGCCCTTTCAGGACTGGTCTGTCAAGTGGGCAAAGAAATTCCGGCAAGAGGCAGGTCCGATTGATTGAAGACAGAGAGATTAATCACAAAGATGTCTTTTCCCCCGGCAGCCTCCCCTTATAGCAACGCAGATAGTTATCAGAAACACCCATGAGGCAATAGGCGCAGTCAATACAGGCGGACTCCTTTTTGCTGCCGTCCCTGAAGGCGTTCACAATGCCCGGCTCAATAATAAATGGCCTGCTCATGGAGACGAAATCCGCCTTTTCGTTATTAATAACATCAGTTATGGCATCGATGTTTCTGAACCCGCCCACCACAATCACCGGTATGTCCACGGCGGATTTGATACGCTGTGCCGCGTCAACATTATATAAGTGAAGAGGGGTATGCTTCTTGAAAAGAAGCGGCGCGAGCAGTTTCAAAACAGACTTTTTCAGTGCCGGCATATCACGAAATGCCGGAAACAGCGCAAATGCCGCCTCTACGGGAACCTTCGTCCCCCTCACCGCGGCAAACCCGTCATTTATGCCTCCGCAGGACACCTCTATTCCGTCACACCCGGCACCCTGCAGCAGCTTCGCAACCTTCACCGATTCATCGACACGCATTCCGCCGCGGTCGCCGTCATAGGCGCTGATTTTCACGAGTATGGGGTAGTCTCCGACTTTCTCCCGTGCTTCCTCCAGAATCATGTCAATGAGACGGAACCTGTTTTCCGTGGAACCGCCCCACTGGTCACGCCTCCTGTTGGCGGCGGGGGAAAGGAACTCACAGAGAAGATATCCGTGAGCACAGTGTATCTGAACACCGTCAAATCCGGCTTTCTTCGACCGGACGATTGCGGCGACAAAGTCATCCTTTACCCTGTAAATATCCTCCTCCGACATCTCCCGTGGGACCACATTGTACGTCATGTACCGGACCTTCGACGGGGCCATAACCTCTCCCTCCACGGCATCAGGAGACGAAAATCCTCCTCCGTGACATATCTGGTTTATTACCGGCACCCCGTACTGCTTCAGGGACCCGGTAATCCCGGCGTATTCTTCAATAAATCGGTCATCATCAAACATGCGCATGTTTTTGATGGCCCGCCCGCTCCTGCTGACACCGCAGTATCCGGTAATGATAGCCCCTGCTCCCCCTTCACTGAGACGACGGTACAGTGATACAATTTTATCAGCCACAGGGCCCCCGTCCTCACGGCAGTACCCTTCATGGGTTGCGGAACGGATGATCCTGTTTTGCAGCTGCATTGTTCCTATGGACGCCTTTTCAAATACCGTACTCATATTAACCCCCGCTCACTTTAATATTACATTATAGAAAATGGTCATTTTTTACACACAATATATTGTTTCACAGAGGAAAGGGCAACTATTCACGCAAAAAACAGGAAACAGCAAAAAAATATTGACACCGGTCCCTGTTTGAGATTTATAGTACAGTATACATTATTCTTTGGAGAGAAATCCAGGCAATGAAGTCCTTCGGCATACAAAGAGCAGCCGGTTTTATATCAGTGACAGCACTATCTGTAGTGGTGGTCGTCGTGTGCATCTGCTCATACCGGTTTACGCCGTAGGGATACTGCTGCTATTATAGAAACGAAGGCCCCTGCCGGTGTAAACCGGCAGGGGCTTTTTTTATATTCACACAAAATGGAGGAACACCATGAAACTCACAGGAGCGGAAATAATTGTACGGTGCCTTGAGCGTCTGGGCATCAC
>JAKQCH010000211.1 GCA_029573825.1 Spirochaetota bacterium
GTTTCCATCACGGAGTTCAATTCTTTCCGCCCCCTCCATTGTTGAAATTTTCTTCGACACAATACTCATACCATGCTCTTCCCAGTTGGCGCCTGACACCAGCACCGGGCACAGGAGTACTATTACAACAATGAATACATATCTCCGCATTTAAACTCCCCTTTAATTATTTTTGATAAGTATCCTGTCAAAGGGCCTGATTGCATCATCCCGGACACGACGTATAATCCTTGCCAGAACAATCTTCCCCGATGGGCGGAGTTCCACCAGCGCTACAATTTTGCTGTTACTGTTTAACACATACGCATGGCCCCTCTTTTTCAGGGTAATACAGGGATTCACGTCAACCAGCATCTGCTCCCTGCTTTCTACATCAATAACGAAACCGTGTTCACCCAGCAGCTTCTCATAACACCCGAGGGCCCTGCGGTATCTTTGTAAAATGGTTTCCACATGTGAGCTTTTCGCGGACTCCAGGAAGAGGTCCTTTCGCAGCTCAATCATCTCTCCCGTATATTTTTTTATAAGGGCCTGATAATGGTCTTCCTGTCTTTTCAGCTTCTCCTTATATTCCAGGTCCTTTACCGTGATCATCGTATTCACCTGGTACATTTTGAGGTCGGCACTCTTTGTATATGCGCTGAATTTTTCTTTCATCCTCCTGTCGTAGTCCGATCTTTCACTCATCATAATCTTCTTATGGCGATCCATACTTTTCCGTATCTCCTCCGCTTCACGGGCCTTTTCACTGATCCGGGCCTCGTAGGCCTGCCGGCTTTCCTGGAGCTTTCTCTGCTCTTCAGCACGCAACTTCTTTATCAGGCGTTCTTTGGTAGCGCGTCCCAAACCTGATTGTTCAATCCTCTGTATCTCCAGAGCGCTTTTCTGCGTTATATTTTCGATCTCCATCTTCATGCCATGTCTCATGAAGGATATTTTTTCATCTATCCTGCCCAGCTCTCCCCGTGCACAGCGAAGCGCCTTGAGCATTTCCTGCAGGTTAAGGTCCTTGAATTCTTCAATACTCACTGAAACACGGTCAATGTCCCTCTGGATATCCCCGGTAAATAATATGGTAAGAACCAAAATGAGAAACGAGAAACTTACAATTGAGATATAAATCGGAGTACTTCTCTTCTCTTCATGCGAGGAAAACGCTTCAGCAAGATCATAAACCTCGGTTTTTTCCTCCTCAATATCCATTCCCTCCCGAAGGAAGAGCGGTTTTTCTTCAACTGTTTCACTCCTGGTTTTACGGCTTCGCTTTTGGGGTACATCTCCGGTTTTGCTCATGTATTGTTTCCTTCCATTCATCAGCGGTATCACTTTGTGTCCATGGTCCAGATACCATTCCATTTCCCCGGCGCACGTCCGCCGCTGGTCCTGTCGACAAATACATCCGCTATTGGCAGTGAACACCGGCTGAAACACCCATTGGCCTTTTTCCACTGCCCCGCGTAGTACAGTTCAAGACCTTCCGAAAAATGGCGCAGATCCTGTCGCATGGAATGGTCCAGGTCCTTTTTGAAAATGGGCCAGAAAACCTTTTTCCCCTCGGTCTTCCCCTTCACCATAACCACATCGAGCTCAACAAATACAAGGCCGTGGTCCGGCACGTTTTTAATGATGTCCTTTTTGATATATTCCGAACAGATCACTGGCGCGTGATAGACACGGTTGAGCCCCTCAAGCCGTGAAGCGGAGTTCACAGTATCCCCGATAACGGTGTTGGTCATCCGCTCGTATGAGCCGAGATTTCCATAAAATACAGACCCTCCATCAATTCCCACCCCTACTTCAAGGCATACGGCCTTGTACACCCGCTCTTCGAGAGGAGTGAGACTGCCGTTTTCATCCAGAAGCTTTTCCCTGATGCGTTCCATACCCTCCCGGATTCCTCTTGCGACATCGTGGATTTTGTACCCTGATACCACGGCCTGATAGGATTTCAAATTCGCCGATTCACCGTCAAAGATACCATAGACCGCAAGCAGCGCATCCCCTATAATGGAACCTATGATCCCATCGAGTTTGAGAATATCATGGAAAACCCGGGTATAATGCAGGTTAAGGAGATTGATAATGTCCGTCCCAAGGACCTCTGTCATGTAGGTGAAGCTCTTGATGTCCGAAAAGAGGCAGGTGAGCTCCCGCCTGGACCCCTCAAGTTTTATCCCCTTGTCCTCATAGGCCCTGATAACCACATCGCGGCTGGCGAACTTCTGAAATATTTTCATCATAAGATTGATACTGTCAGAAAGTGAATTAAAGGCCATCCCCAGAAAGGTCACATCATCAGCCTGGCTTCCCTTGAGGTCAATAAGCCTGATCTCGTTGTTTCGCGCCATACGCATTATATCATTGGTAATATTTCGAATAAACCGGAGGACGTAGTTGATGATGTAAACACCAATCACCGCACAGCCAATTGTTATGATCAGTATTATAATGGATAACATTTTAAATACGCTGCGGGAATTCCTGTAAAACTCGTTGTACTCCTCAGCCCGAAGTAAAAACATTTTCCAGTTCGGATTGTATTTATAGACCCCGAAATACCTTTCTCTTCCGAGGGTAAAGGAAATGAAACCCTCCCCCACATTCCTCTTCAGACTCACCTTCATGGCGCGTAACGCTCTTATGTCGGTAAAACCATTGAAGCCCTGTGTCCGGGCTGCGCGAATTCCCACATTCCCTTCACTATCAATCCCTAAGAGAAGCGACCTTCTGTTCTTGAAATCAACTGCCGACTTTGCTTCAATCTGACGTATGGCAGTATTTCTGTCGCCCGTGGTACCCGATATCTCGTACTGCGTGTTCGCAAAGGTGTAGACGTCCCTGAGGTCCTTCACCAGGAGCTGCCGCATGAGTTTGATCAACTCGCCGCGGTACATGGTAAGACTTATATAATGTGATGAGAAATTGGAGAGGAGAATAAAAAGAACATAGACCAGTACAATCTTCGTGGCAACCGGGAATATGCGCCGCCCGCCAATTCTGCGGCCAATGATCGCCCCGATGCCCCTTCTTGTTCTTTTTATAAATCCCGGTTTGTATTGATTCATCTTTTTTTATTCCAGGAAATGCCTCAGCTATCTGTATATGATACATGTAAATTCAATTAGTATAACCACCGCAGCGCCTTTGACATTATATGAATAGAACACTTTCATTCATATCATCCATAAAAATATAACAATAACATATTTTTGATTTCAATATGGATGGAACAATACGTGCGTTAGGGGGAATAAATGGTGCGTCGATTTATATTTTTTTTCTCAACGACTCCAGAAACGCGGAACCCACGGGGAGTTCCGTGTCATCATCGTCACGGAGGCGAACGCGGTAGCGGCCTGAAAGAACATGAGACATGCTGTGAAGGTACTGCAGGTTAATGACATGGCTTTTATGTATACGGACAAATATATCCGGAGGAAGACGGTCGGTAATATCTTTCAGCAGGACAGGCAATTCAATTTCTCCTCCAACCCGGTGAATCACGACATGTTTTGAATGTGATATTATATGGCTTATTTCGCTGAACTTAAAGGAATATACCCTGTGCCGGTCACGGATAGTGATTCCCTCGGCTGCTGATTTCCGGATGCTCCCGAGCTTCAGCATTGTATTCACACGGGTGAGGACTTCGATAATCCGGAAAGGTTTCACAATATAATCGTTCGCTCCCGCTTCAAAGGCAGCGTTAATATCGGACATCATATTTTTCGCCGTAAGCATTATCACAGGAAGTTCCTCCGGCGTTCTTTTTGCACGTATCCTTCTGCAGACCTCGTATCCGGACATAACCGGCATCATTATATCCAGAAGTACAAGATCAATGGAGTCATCCCTGTCAATAATATCCAGGGCGCTGATTCCGTCAGATGCCGTTTCCACCCGGCAATGCATCGGCTCAAAATAATTCCGGATGACCCTGATGTTTACGGGGTCATCATCAACAACAAGGAACACCGGGTTATTCTCAAAGCTCCAGCCCTGTATTCCATTCGAAAGTCCTGGGCTGCCCGGGACCTCATCCCCTGAGAGCGGATCATACATTCTTTCAATTATGATTTCATCCGGCGCACCGTCAACAGGGTCATTCGATACGGGGAGGGTAAAAGAAAAAACTGTACCGCCATTGCTTCCCGATGACACACTGATAGTGCCCTTATGAAGTTCTATGATCCGTTTCGCGATGGTAAGCCCCAGGCCTGTTCCGGAATATGGACGTGTATCGCTCCCGTCTATCTGCCTATAGGCTTCAAATATCTTTTCCTTATATTCATCCGGAATGCCGATCCCGGTATCCGATACCCTGATCTCAATAAGTTTACCTGTGACGTCTTCATGGTATTCATCATCCGCATCAATCACACATGCCGATATCTCGATTGTTCCTTCATTGGTAAATTTTATCGCATTACCGACAAGATTATACAAGACCTGTCGGATCCGGTCTTCATCTGCGTGTACCCGGGGAGTATCCTGATTGATTCTGTTGATAATTACAAGGTGCTTTCGGCCAACCAGGGGAAGTGAAAGGTTCACAACCATCTCACTCAGCGAAAACAGGTCAACCGGCCGCTGGTACAGGTGCAGTCCCTCATCCTGTATCCTGGCCATGTCAAGCAGATCATTGACCATGTTCGCGAGGCGATGGCCGCTTGAAGCGATAAGCGAGAGGTTCTCAATGGCCTTCGGGGAAAGGCTTCCTGCGGCACCCTCAATCATGGATTCCGAAAGGCCTATCATTCCATGAAGAGGGGTACGCAGCTCATGTGAGGTATTGGCGAGAAACTGGTCCTTAATCCGGTCCATTTTTTGAAGTGATATATTCTTTGTTTCAAGCTCCTTCGACAGGTCCTCAACGTTCAAAAGGGCCCTGGCAAATCTCCGTGAAACCACCATTGTTGTGACAATACAGAATATGACCATTGCGTATGGCAACATGTTGCCGGTATCAATAATCCACATCGCATACAAAATGTTGTTCACCCCTGCAATTACCAGTGAAAGGAATCCTATAAAAAATAATCGTGCATCGTTCCTGCGGTGAATCAGTGTCTTCACAATGACATACATCATATACACAAAAAAAATGACCATAAAAATCATAAAGACTTTAAATAGCTGTTCCGCTGTTTTAAACCGTAACACGAAGAGCGGTACAATAAAAATAACACACAGTAACTGGAAAAACCGGACAAACCGTATTGAAACATCATCGGGAAACAGTGAACCGGCAATCACCAGGGGAAAGACTGCAATCAGGATAGCCGTAATATAATTTATCAAAAAAGGATTCGGGGGCCAGAAAAGAACACCGGATAAAATCGGATTTTGGATATTATAGGTATTAACGGCAGTGACAAGGCTGAAGAATGCTAAATGCAGTGATGCCATATCCTCTTTTCGATAATAGTAAAACAGGACATTATAGATGGCACTGAACAGCAGCAGGCCCACGATGATCATCTGAAGTGAGTTCTGTAATAATCCCCTTTGCGTACAGGCCTCTCCATCCTCCAGATACAGAGGCCTGTTAATTCCACCGGATTCGTACTCATTATTGATTACCTGGAGAACAATATCATTCTCTCCCTTATTGAGCGTGAATGATAATTGTCTCTTATTATGAACATATACATAATCCTCCCTGGTTCTTTTCAGCCTGTCCGGGGTTCCTTTTTTATCTTCCAGCTTTCCATTAATCCAGAGCGTGTATCCGGAATGGATACGCCGAAGACTCAGTGTTGCCCATCCTGCATCAGATCTGCTCAATATTTTCAAACGGTATGTTGCGCTCCCCCTGCCGGGAAGCACGATGCCGTTGAACCGTTGATTTTTCCACAATCCGGGAACTGTTATAAAACCGCACCCTTTCCGGTTCCCTTTATCCCTGAAATCGGTGGGCTCCATAAGACGGTCCCGGCAGAATTCCCACTCACCGTCGAGGGTTACAACTCCGTCTTTCTCCAGGTTCCAGCCGCCAAGATCAAGTATTCCTTGTACCGCAACTGGTCCCCGGGACCTTTCCTTGCATGCACTGGAAGAAAGAAATATCATGCAGAACAGGAGACATACAACAGCATTAATGACTTTTGCCGAAAGGTATAATTTCATATCATCAGAATGGCAGACATATTCTGCAATGTCAACAAATTCCGTTATTTGGATTTACTAAATTTATTCAATCCAAGTATGAATTGAGAAAACAGGGATGTGTGAATAACTACATTCTCCACACTGCGAAGAAATGCGGAGAACGACCGATGCCCGCACTGCGACTTTTTTTATAAAAGCACTTCGCAGTCCGATACCGGGTACGCCGCGCATGAATGGATATAACCGTATTTCAGATCAGAAGCACGAACGTGTGCGCCTCGCGGCTGATACACCTTCCCGGAAAGGAGCTTCACGCGGCACAGGCTGCACTCCCCGGAACGGCAGAGCGCGGGGACGGTATATCCCGCCCGTTCCAGGGACACCAGAAGAGGTTCCTCCGCGAGGGCGCTCAGGTCCCCTTTCCCCTTCACCTTCACGGCAAACCGAGTCCCTTTCTTCACGTTTTGAGGCCACCCGGGGTCCGAGGTAATATCAACAGGACTTCCGAACATCTCCCGCCGGACACGGTTCAAAGGAACGCCCAGCTTTTCAAGTTCAGGCATGCAGTAGTCATAGAGCGCACCGGGACCGCACAGAAAAAAGTTTTTCCCTTTCACACTGCCGAGCACCTTTTTTATGAGGTCCCCGGAAAGGAGCCCCGTGAGTTCACTGCATTTTTTTGACGGTTCAGAAATAACAGGAGTGTAGATAAAGTTTTTGTGACGGTCTGCCCGTTCCTTCAGCTCGTCGTGAAAGATTATATCGCTCTCAAGACGGTTTCCGTAAAGGAGATGTATCGACCGGTCGAGTCCCCGGTCAGTGGTTTCACGTATCATACTCATTAACGGGGTGATACCGCTCCCCCCCGCAATAAAGACCAGTTCCTTCCCGTGCAGAAGCGGGTTGTACCGGAACTGTCCCGCCGGTCCGGAGCTTTCGAACCGGTCCCCCGGCTTCACCTGTTCCAGAAGGTACTCCGAGACGAAACCGCCTTGCTGCCTCCGCACGGTGATATCGTAATACGCTGTCATTCCCGGCGCCGATGATATGCTGTAAGGCCTGCTGGTGCGGACACCCGCTGTCTCCACAAAAAGGTTGATGTACTGCCCCGCCTCGAAAGGCGGCAGATACCCTGTCTCCGACACCATGCGGAGCGTCTTCGTTGAGGGAGTTTCTATTATCACCTCCGAGACCCGGAGGCTCAGGGTCCGGGGGTGCAGGAGGTCCAGGACCCGTGCCACCTCGCCTTTCATGATCCGGTAGTCGGTACCGTAGCGCCGGGCGGTCTTCACTTCATCCAGCACCCTGTCATACCCTTCAATCTGTGCGTGTATGTCTTTCAGCGTCATAATATCACCCCCTCTCCTGCCGTATTTTTTTCGCCACTGCCCGCGCTGCCGACCCCCCCGACATCAGGGTCGGCTGGAACCCGCCTCCGCCGACCCATGCCCCGGCAAAATAGAGCCCCGGTATCCCGGGATCAAGGGCGCCGAATATATGGGAGTCCCTGATAAACTGGTCGAAACCGTAGATTGACCCCGCCGGGGTGTTGAGATAGCGCATGTGGGTAAGGGGCGTCGCCACTTCCATCTCCTCGATGTGAGCACGGAAGCCGGGGATGAGGCCTTCAACCACATTGAGCATTTTGTCCCCATAGAGATACTTGTAGTCATAGTACTGATGGGGCGGCACCGAGAGCCAGGGCTCGCCGTACTTGAGGTCCACAAGGGCGATCTGTGTAGTGCCCGGAGGCGATGCGTCCGGGTCACTGACATTGTAGCAGGTAAGGAGCATCTGTCCCGGTTCGTTATCGCGCATCTTCATTTCGGTATGGGACCGTTCCATGTCGGTATGGGTGCAGATAAAGTTTGTCGTCTCGGTAATCCCCAGCTCCCCATGGGGGCAGTCAAGGCCGATATACAGCGTGTATGCCGATGGCCCTATGGTGTGCCCGCCCATCTGCCTGAAGAAATCCTCACGCTGATATTCCTTATCCAGCATCTCGCCGCAGGTGACCATTGGCGACGCGTTGGATATCACATACGGGGCGCTGACCTCTTCCCCGGAATCCAGCATGACACCCGTCACGCGCCCCTGCCCTGTGAGAATTTTCTTCGCACCGCAGCTGAACCGGACATCACCACCGTCTTTAATGAAGGAATCGACGAGAGCGTTGGATAGGATTTGTGACCCGTGCTTCATGTGGTACGGCTTGAATTCTATGTAGGCGAAAATCATTGCCGCGTATTCCGTAAAGGCAAGGAGCCGCGGCGGCGCACCGACATAGCTCCAGTACACCGATACCGCAAGCTTTAAAAGCGGGTCTTTAAGGTATTCGTCCATGATTGTCCGGGTGTCGGTGAGGGCATATTTAAAATACAGCGGATATTTCAGCGGCGAGATTTCCGGATCACGCATATAGAAGGCGCCGATCACTTCAGTAAAAAATTTGTAGACGAGGTCAATGAATGCCTCGATGCCTTCCTTCTCCTTCGGAAATTTTTCAATCAGTGCATCGGTGAACCCCTTCCTGTTCGCGGGAAGGGTTATGTCCATCTTCCCCGGAACCACCACCCGGTACAGGTTTCGCATCTCCACCCATTCAATCTCATCGGCAACTCCCAGGCTGTCGAGCATTGAGCGCAGGGGCCCCGGGAAGGAGGGGTTTCCCATTCCGGAAAGCTGGTGCAGCGCCACTTCAAATTCGAAGCGCCCCCTGCAGAAGCTGGTGGCGCATCCTCCGGGTATGTTGTGCCGCTCCAGGAGCAGCGTTTTCAGTCCCTGCTTCGCGAGGGTTGCCGCGGCGGTAAGACCGCCGTTTCCTGCGCCTATCACCACAACATCATAGCTATCCATGTGAACCTCCCTATCCGGCATTGCGTCAGACGCCTGTTCACTCAACCGGGTTGTATTCATTGGTTTAAGAAATAAATAGTGCCTTGCTTACTGCCGCCACTAAATGATAACAGTAAACTGTACTGATTTAATTCTCAAGTACATTTTATTTTTCAGCAGCTGTTATATAATGACCGCTCATGGGTTATATGCCCCGGTTATCTCATAATTTTCTTGACACATTCATTCCTCACCGGGTATTCCGCAGTATGATTCGGACACAGTACACATTCATGGCCGGCGGCGGGGAGAGATGAAACAAAAATCAGAAAAACCACGATACCACTATGAAGAACCCGCTCCGGAGAGCAGCTACACCCGGCGGCTGATATTTGAAACCGGGCAAACCCTGAAAGGCCCGGAGCCCCTTGCTGAAATGGATTACGTTGATGAACTGCGGTGCAAGGACCGCGCCTTCTCTTCATACTGGTATGACATTTCCGGGAATTGCGCCGCGTCACCACTCATCGGATCACCCCTCCCGCGGCGATACCGCACCACGACGAAAAGAAGGGTCCACACCCGGGGGGGCGGCATAATTCTGTCATCGGATGAATCGTCCCTCAGCGATTCACCGTCACTTCTGGAACCTGAATTTCATGCTTCCATGTATTCAAAACTCAGCGCGATCCTAAATGATACAGTAAACAGGAGAATATCGGGCTTCCTCAACTTTGTTATAATACGGGGAAATTACGAATCCGCGGCAGTTATTTTTAATGTCACCGTGATGAACAGTGAAACGGTAAAGGGTTTTACGAAAATTGCTGATCAGCTGAAGGAGTCATCGGACAAGCTTCACGGGGCCTTTCTCTATCATGACCCTGAAGGATCGAAGTATTACCTCAATACTTCTTCAGAAGTTGATGGGTTCCGGATGAAAAGGCTCTTTGGAAACCGGAACCTCAGCATCAAAGTACACAATGTCATATATACATTCGCCCCGGACAGCTTTTCCCAGGTGAACCTGTCAATATGCGGCGCCATGCTCAGCACCGCGGAACAGCTTCTCGCACATGAGGGAAAAGGCAGACTCCTTGACCTGTATTGCGGGTACGGGTTTTTTTCATGTTATCTGGGAAAGCAGTACGATGAAGTGACAGGAATTGACTACGGGAACGCCGCAATTGAATCAGCAAGGGAGAACATGAAGCACGCCCGACCACGGGGCAGATGGGATTTTTACGCAAAAAGAATC
>JAKQCH010000231.1 GCA_029573825.1 Spirochaetota bacterium
TGGTAGCTATTGATAGCCGTTTGAAGAAATGTTCATTTTACAGCGACCTTGTGCGGGTGAAGGCGGCCAAAGCTGATTTGAAATATATTGAACTGATACACAGCAGGAAATATATTGATGAAGTGAAAAATAACGTTGAAAAAGGAATGCACGCCCTCGATCCCGATACTACCGTTGGTGACAGGTCTTATGATGTCGCGCTGTATGCGGTGGGGGGATGTTTAAATATGTGTGATGCTGTCGTGAAAGGTAAAGCGGTTAACGGCTTTTGCGCAATCAGGCCCCCTGGTCATCATGCAGAGAAAGATTATGCCGCAGGGTTCTGTCTTTTTAACAACATTGCTATTGCTGCACGCCATCTTCAGGAAAAACATGGCCTGAAAAAAATTGCCATTGTTGACTGGGACGTCCATCACGGCAATGGTACGCAACATTCCTTCGAATCAGATAATTCCGTGTATTATATCAGCCTGCATCAATATCCTCACTATCCGGGAACAGGTTCAAAAAATGAAAGGGGAACCGGAGAGGGGGTCGGGTTTACCTTGAATTTCCCAATGGATCATGGAAGCGGGGATGATGAGTACCTCGCAGCTTTTCAGAGTAAAATTATTCCCGCGCTTGAGGAGTTTCAGCCGGAAATTATTCTCATTTCTGCGGGATTTGATGCTCATTTTACCGATTCACTTTCTTCAATAAAGCTATCAACCGAAGCATACCAGAAATTTACATTAATGTTGAAAGAGGTTGCCGTAAAGTATTCAAAGGGACGTGTCATTGCTTTTCTTGAAGGCGGCTACAGTCTTGATACTTTGTCGCTCTGTGTAAAAAAAGTGATGGAGATATTTGTTCACGAGACATAGAAATTGCCGGAACTGTGCTGAAAAGAGAAAATGGGTGGATATTTTCAAATAATTCTTTATTGTGGTTTCACGTACAGGTAAAGTGTATCGGGTAATGTGCGGTGTGCGGTTTTGCCTGGACCCGCAGCATTACGGTGCATTTGATTTGGGTGTATACAAACAGTGAGGTACAATTACCAATGGCATTTTCTCCTTTCATATGGCTTGCGGCGGGAATCCTCATCATGGGATTGGAAATTCTTGTTCCGGGTTTTGTTCTTTTCTGGTTTGGAATTGGAGGTGTTGTAACTTCGCTGTTTGTGTTTCTCACGATCATTCCGGAAAATAATGCTGTTGCACAATGGGCATCATTTTTTCTTACATCGTTTCTTTTTCTTGCCGTATGGCATTTCTTTGCCGGAAAGTATTTCCAGAAAAACCTCACCGATGAAACAGGAGATCCCACATTACAAAATCTCAGAGGACGTGTTGTAAAAACAGTTATGCCCGGTGTTCCCGGTGAAGTGGAACTGTATAGCGGATTTCACGGAATAAAAAAATGGCAGGCTGAAGCGGAAGAGATTTTAGAAGAAGGTGATGAGATCAGGGTTCTCGAAGCAAGAGGCATCAAGCTTTTTGTTCAAAAAAAGTAAATCGAAGTAAAAAAAAATATTAACGAAAACAGGAGGATCAAATGATTTATCTTGTGTTTGCAATTGCTGTTATTGTGGTACTGCTGGTGGTGAAGGGTATAAAAATAGTGCCCCAGGCGGAAAACTGGATTATTGAGCGTTTCGGTAAATATGCGGTAACGCTGAATCCCGGCCTGAACCTGATCAACCCGATATTCTCCAGAGTATCTCATAAGGTTGATATCAGGGAAACAGTACTCGATATGCCGAAACAGGGTACGATTACCAGCGACAATGCGTCAATTGAAGTTGACGGTATTGTTTACTATAAAATTATGGACCCATACAAATCGTATTACGGAATTCACAATTTACGGTATGCAATTCAGAATCTTGCGCAGACTACACTTCGTTCAATTATGGGGAAAATGACCCTTGATGAATCGTTATCTTCCCGGGAAAAAATAAATGCGGAACTGCTGGAAATTCTTGATGAGGCGACTGATTCGTGGGGTACAAAAATAACCCGTGTTGAGATAAGGGACATTGAACCGCCCGTTGATATCGTCAGCGCCATGACATTGCAGATGAAAGCTGAACGGGAAAAGCGCGCAAGGATACTTGAAGCGGAAGCGAAGAAAGAGGCTGCTGAGCGTGAAGCGGAAGGGATGAAGCGTGCCCAGATTCTTCAGGCGGAAGCAAGAAAAGAGTCGGCAGACCGCGATGCTGAAGCGCGGGAACGACTTGCTAGAGCGGAGGCCCTTGCGATTACCTCCGTCGCTGATTCGCTGAAGAACACTGGCGGTGATCCCCTTGTATATCTGCTGGGCCAGGAGTATGTACGGGGAATGATAAAACTTGGTGAGTCGCCAAATGGGAAAATTGTGGTGCTTCCGGCTGATCTTATGGAGTCGGTGAAGACTATTTTCAAGAAATAGCATTATTTCTATCATGATACAAGTAACAGGATGATAAACGCGTCATAATGAACGAAGGACAGCAGCTTATTATAACATTCGGCGGTGCGGTGTTTTTTGGGATTCTCTTTTTTGCAATAGCAAGAAAACTCCGCATAACGCCGATTGTAGTGCTGCTGATTGGAGGAATTTTTCTGGGGCCCAGCAGTTACGGCCTTGGGATAATCAATCCCGGCGCTCTCGGTGACGGGCTCAAGGTTATTGTACAGCTTGCGGTTGCGCTGATTCTTTTTGAAGGCGGCATGAGCCTCGACGCGAAAGGGTATCGTCAGGTATCCGGGGAAATCCGCCGTGTCCTGACATGGGGTGTTGTCGTAACATGGTTTGGATCGGCGTTAGCAGTTAAGTTTATTTTTGATCTCTCATGGACACTGTCGGCCCTTGCCGGAAGCCTGATTATTGTCACCGGTCCCACAGTAATTGGGCCGCTTCTTAAACGGATACGGGTCCAGAGCCGCCTGTTCCATTTCCTGCACTGGGAAAGTGTGCTCATTGATCCCATCGGTGTATTTATCGCCCTGCTTTGTTTTGAGTGGATTAT
>JAKQCH010000249.1 GCA_029573825.1 Spirochaetota bacterium
CTTCCAGGAGCAGGTGTGGCAGCACCAGAAGATGAAGTTTACCGAGCGGAAAGACCGCTGGATGGAGGAGGTCGCCTTTATCCGGAACCGCGGCGACCGGGACTGGATTAACCAGCTGAACAAGTTCACCAATATGTGGAAACGCTGGCGGTACGACACGCGGCAGCGGATATCTGAAGGGGAGGATGAGTGGCAGCAGTCCGCCCGTGACCTGAACGCGAAAATGTCCGCATGGCGCCAGGCCACCTCAACAGCCTCCGCGGACGAGAGCATGCGCCTCACCTGGGAGGAGATGGAGTCGGTGATTGACGCCTCTGTCCGGAGCATCAACCGGAGCCTCCCCGCCGCGATGCGGATTGACTTTGACACGGACACCCTGCTCCGTGACGCCATGATGAGGGTCCCCGCGGGGATCGGGGTCCTCGGCAATACCATGAACACCGTGGACACCACGGCGGGGTTCGCGGAAATGCTGAACCTGGGACTTTCCCCGGCGCTCTCCGCACGGTACAGGGAGGAAATGGATGACTTTGAGCAGGGGATGCTGGTGATGCAGAATCTGCGGATGACAGACATGCTCTTCAGCATGATGGACAGCTTCTCCGCGCAGCTTGCAGAAGCGAACCTGAATGTATACGACAACGTCATGTCGGGACTTGCCTACCAGTATAATGCTCCTTTCCAGCGGGGCAGCGGAAACTGGTCCCTCGAAGTAGTACGGAGCCACAGCCTGGTAAGCACAAAATACCGTACTCTCTGTTTTACGGATTATATGGACTACATTAACACCACGGTACTCATGAAGCCGTTAAAGTCCATTTCAGGCGGTGAAATAGATTTTACCCGTCCCGAAACATACCGGAACATCAACACCGATGATCTGGAAACCTACGTGAAACTTGAAGCACGTCACCTTGAAAAGGAGATAGAGCGTGTCTTCGAGCAGGACGAGCCGGAAGAGGCGCAGGACAGCGGCGGCGGTGAGGACGAGGAATTTAATTACGTTTACTATACCCCCGCCATGGCGGGACAGTTTATACGGTTCTCGGACCATGTGAACTATGAAATGACCCGCCTCTATAACGAGTTTACCAATTCATACATTGAGTATGAACAGGGCCTTAGAATGCTCGGAAAGAGCTGGCACCGTACACCGATGGTGCCTGGCGGGCCTGACCCGATGACATTTGGAAGGGTTGTGGGAACGATAGCGGCAAGCTGTTCCCCACTCGGCCCTTGGGGTGCATTTGCGGTAAATGCCGCATTTATAGCTGTTGACGTAGCCGATGGCACTACCCCATGGAAACACGCCGCAGTGCAAATGGGAGTCAGCTTTGTGGGAAACGCCACAGGATTGGGACCTCTCGTGAATGTGGTAGCGTCAGGAATTGATTACGAAGAAGGAGGCGGCATCGGCTGGGACAATGACAAGTTCAAACAGGGAGTAAAGCGAGGTCTTGTGAGGGCAGCAGTGTCAATGATGCTGCCGGGAGGAGATACACCTCTTGGAGTTGGGTTGACTACATTCGTGACAAACAGTGTCACCGCCGGTGACGGCTGGTCGCTGGGATGGGATGGAGATAACTGGCAGCAGCACTTTGCAGAGGGAGTATCTGCGGGAATATCCGCGTATGCGTCAAATAGTGCCAATAACGGACAGGGAAGTGATAATGTGTTCACCGACAAGATTGTAACCGGCGCTATAGACAACGCAGTAATGTTAGGAGCAAATCGTGTAACCGGAGGGAGGGCCGGGAATTCCCAAGTCAATTGGAACGCCATGGCCAGTGATGCTGGTGACCTGGGAGGATTTCTGGGAAGTCAGGCAAGGGGTTATCTGCTCAAACGGTACAAAATAAACGGAGAGACCGGGGAAAGGATGCCGGGAGCAGGTGCAAATGATTCCTGGTATGACGCACTTGGCGCCGGGTTCTTTGAGTACGCGGGGAAATTGAATAATATGGTCAAAAATGGGTTGAAAGATGCAGGGCAATGGGTGAGGAATACCGCAGGTGATTTTGTTGAGAGTGTCGGGAATATGTTCCAGCATGGGGAGTTTGCGACAGATGAATCTATACGGAGAGCGAGAGATATTGAGAGATCGAATCAATATTGGGCACAGGTTGAGGCATATAAAAATAGATACTTAACTCTCAGTGAAGGGTCAATAATGGATAAAATGGCGTGGCATGTTGACTCAAATGGTGATTTATTAATGGGAATGAGTGGTGCAGATGCTTTAGGGACGAGAGATCAGGATGCTATGTGGAAGCAATATGTAGAAAATCAGGCCCGGAAGGGAATAATAGTTGAAGAAGGGATGGTAAACGTTAATGCCGGACAGGAACGATTAGACAGAGAAAAGGAATACAACCAACTTTATGCTCAATTCTTAACGGATGCAGCTTCACGTGCGAGTGATATTAATAGAGGAGGTGTGTTATTTTTCACCGATCAAAGAACAGGGAAAATTGTAAAATTGATGAGCGGTTCTGTTGACGGAATGGAAATAAACACCTATAAGTTCAACAATAAGGGTGATACGACCGACATGGTTAATTTATCCTATGTCATTGAGAATGATAAGAAAATTAAGGATATTGAGACAATTTATACCAACAACATGAATTTGAAGGTTGTAAATCTGTATTCGAATAACGAGATATTGGATTCAGTTTTCAGCAAGTGGAATCAGGAGTATGGTGATTATGAATATATGGATATGAATGACATTTATATTAAAAACCTTATCAATGATACAGCTGGTAAAGGTTATTACTTCGGAGGTGGTCAGATGCCATCAATACAGGAAGTGGATAAAATTAAACTAGATAGTCCTCGTTCAAATAAGAATTCTGATGGTACTTGGAAAGGATATGATTGCGTCGGTGGTGTTATGAGTTCAATCGCAAAGACAATGGATATGGTAATTGGAAGTAGACTGGGACAACTGAATAGTCAAACAGCAAGTTCACTTGCAAGGCAGTCTTGGTTAGAAAGAATAACTGAGAGTAATCTAAGAAATGGAGATTTAGTTTTTGTTGATTATGAACCCAACAATAGTAATAATCATGTCATGACGTATAACGAGTGGACTGATGTACAGGGAAGGAACTATAATATCATTTCAACTTTTGGAGGCGATTTAGATTTTGGAAGTAGTTATAGGGGCGAAACCAAGAAAGATCTAACGCTTAAGTGGTGGAAGGGAAGATATAAAAATGCTACTTTTGATAACTATCGAATCAATTGGGGTAAGCTGCTTCAACAATGTGGAACTTACAATAAATAATTAGAATGGGTACTGCTATGGTTAGATATAAAATTTATTTAATGTGTGTGTTATATGGATGCCTCGTATTGAACTGTGCAACATGTAAAAGCAATGATGCAGTTGATGTAAAAAAAATTTTGGCAAATAAAATATCAATTCAGGAAGAATTATCGAGAGAAAGGCACAGAAGGAAAGAACAAATCCGAAAACTTGAAAAAGAAATTATAACTCCTGCAGGAGTCCGGAAAGATATTTATATTGATTATCTTTCTTTTTTCGGGCCTGAATGGTCTGACTATAGGGTAACGTCAGAGAAAACAATTAAAGAGTTTAGAAAATATTTCGGGACAACTCAATACCGGGTTATATGGCATTGGGATATCGATGGATGCGGTTATAATGATTATTTAGCTGTTGAGGTTTACCCGAAGGTGCGAAGAGGTATAAAGAAGGGAATTGTAGTTGACGAAATAGGTAGAGTAAAACTTTACCTTGACACAATAAAGGGGGTTTACACCCCAGAGTATACAGTGCTCAATTTGCACAAACTTGGTCATACAAAGAATGAAGTGGAATGTTATGCTATCGGATATATTCCTTGGACAGGAATCGGAAGATGTCCCTCAATAGCACTTGGCCAAAAATCACTTGATGGATTACGAGCAAGAAATAAGAAATATCCCGGGCATGTTTATACAATTGGAGGATTTGAACTTCAGCGAATTGACAAGAATTTAAAGGTTATGGGTACAGAGTATACCGATATTAACGCTTCATATCGGATGACTGACATGATAATGTTGGAATATAGTGGTATTACAGATAAAGTATTTTATAGCATTTTTTTGGGCTTGTTTCCACTAGAAAAAGAATATGCTGAGAAAAGAAAATATCTCAATCATTATCGAATTGCCAAAAGGCACGGGAAAGTGTTTAGTACCCCTACAACACTCGATCCCGTACACGTCGGGAAAGCGGTTCAGATTATGAATTTAGAGTGATTTGTTTGGAGTCATCGGTTAAAATAACGGTACCTTTTCATTGAACGAAGTGAACATGATGGTGGGGGGCGACAAGGTGTTCTGGAAGAAAATCGCCTTGGTGCATGCAGATATTAACAGGATTTCTCTGATTGAGAGGAGGGAGTTACTCCCATTATCGAATTATTTTATTTGATGCAAGTCTATCCCCATCATCGCAGCACCTTAGCGAAGTATGGAACGAGCCGTGCCGAATCGCCAGGAGGGCGTTGTGAGGCATGAGGGAGTTCCTTTTATGAATAGGTGTGCTTTCGCTTTGATGGAATGTAACCTCATTCGATTATCCTGTGCATAAAAAAGAAAGCCGCCGCGGCGATTGAGCGGCGGCCTTTGCATACTTTGTGCCGTTTACAAAGTATGTGCCCCGCGCACAGCGGAACAATGCGGTCCCTCCTCAGGGACAACCCCTGCCTGTGGAATGGGATGCACTCCCATGATTAGAACGAAGACCTGAAAAACCTTGACGGCACCATGATCGATTTTTCCGATCCCTCAAGTTACCGCGGCATCAACTCCGATGACCTCGCAATTTACGTGAAGCTTGAACAGACCCACCTGAACCGTGAAATAGAAAATGTGTTAGGAGAAGGCGGCACCTTCTCGACCCACAGCACCGATGAGTTTGCACGCTTGCAGGGGGATTTCAACAGCGCATACGAGAGTTATGTAAAGGGAATGGCGCTGTTGAGCATGGGGTGGTACCGGACACCGATGGTGCCCGGAGGACCGGACCCCATGACGTTTACAAAGGTTGTAGGAAGCATTGCCCTGAGCTGTACATTAGGCCCATGGGCGGCATTTGCGTTAAATGCCGCTCTGACGGGAGTGGATGTAGCAGACGGAACAACGGCGTGGAAACACGCAGCGGTACAGCTTGGAGTGGGCGCTGCCGCTGCCTATGCACCGGGTATTGGCAGCCAGCTCGTTAACATTGCAGCATCAGGTATTGATTATGAAGAAGGAGGAGGAATCGGCTGGGATAACAAGAACTTCAAACAGGGGGTGGTCCGCGGTGTTGCCACGATGGTCATTACTCCTGCCCTGGGTGGTGCAATGGGAGAATTTGGAAAGACTGCACTTGGAACAGGGCTTTCTACAGGACTTACCACCTTCGCGACAAACAGCCTCACCGCGGGAGACGGCTGGTCTATTGGATGGGACGGCGGTAACTGGCAGCAGCACCTGACAGAAGGTGTTGCTTCAGGAGTTACTGCTGCTGTAATGCAGGGAGCACGAGGCAAGCAAGGTAAGGACGCTCAGGGGAGACCTATAACCGGAACAGACAAACAGCCGCAACCGAACGTGTTCGGGGATAGCTTCGTGAACAAGGCAGTGAGCGGAGCGATAAACAGCAGCATTATGACAATGGGGTACCATGCCTTTGGTGGAAACGGGTTCGAGAACAACAGTTTCTCAAAGTTCAACTGGAACAGCATGGCCTATAGCGCACAGGATTTAGGTGGGTTTTTAGGTAATAAGGCGAACGAATGGATATTAAGCCGACAGGAAGTTGATCCTGTGACAAAACAGAAAAAATCATCTGGAGTAGTTGAAGATTGGGTTGCGAAAGCGCTTCAGTTGTCAAATCAAGGTGATAAGTATGCAAAAGACTTTTTTCATTCAATAGGAGCCGGACTTGTCTCAATGGCGTCAGATGCTATTAGCGGATTATATACGCCAAAGATAGTACGTGAGATGAATTCACGTATACAGCGTGATTCAAAGACGAATGAAATAACAAAAGAGAGTATCGCAAAAATAGTTAAGGATTTAAGGAAAGATGATTGTTTTAATGATGGGTTACAGAACAACCAGGACTTGAGTGAAAACGAAAAAAGGCTTTTAAAAACGGTA
>JAKQCH010000264.1 GCA_029573825.1 Spirochaetota bacterium
ACCGCACAGCTCGCCCGTTCCCTGAAAGAGCTGAACGTCCACCTGCTCATTGAGACCTGCGGCCTCTTCGTATACGAAAAATATATGGACCTGCTCGCCCCCTTCATTGACATGATCTACTTCGACATAAAACTGTTTGACCCCGTGGAGCACAAAAAACACTGCGACGCCGACAATACCATAATTCTTGAAAACTTCGGCAGGCTGTACAAAAATTATCAGGCAGGGGGTACATACATCCTCCCCAGGACACCCCTCATTCCTGGCATAACAGACACCTCTGACAACCTCACCGCAATCGCGGATTATCTGTCGTCACTCGGCGTCACGAAGGCGGCCCTTCTTGAGTACAATCCGCTCTGGGGGGTAAAGTGCGAAAAAATCGGTGAGGAAAATCCTCTTGGCCCTGAGGCCCAGGGCAGGAAGTGGATGGACCGCGACCATGTGGAACAGTGCCGCAATATCTTCCGGGACAGAGGTATTGAGGTATAAGATCCAGCGATTCGCCGGAAGGCGCCAGGGCCTTCCGGATGGTGTTCCTGTATCGACCCCCTGCCGCACCCTCAATTTCATACCATCACTTCCATGAATAATGCAACCATGAAAATATTTTGAATCATAAAGCATCATATAATAAAATGTGTTGACCAGTATATACATTTAATATATTTGATGTATATATAAAATATTCCCCGCAAAGACAGATTATTAAACATTACAGACTCACTGAATGAGATGGAGAAAGGACATGGATTTTTTAAAGAAAAATTTTTTAGCCATATATGAGGGGAGAGATTTACGTGAAAGGCAGAAGGCGGAGGTAATTATACGGATTGCACTTACGACAGCTATACTGCTCTTTTTTCTCATTCTCTCCAGCATCTTTATCCAGAAAGCTTCCGCGTTAGGCTCGATCGTGCTGGGAATCATTATCATGGAGTTTTTTCTGGTAATCGCCATCGTGCTCACGAAGCGGGGTCATAACGGGATCGCGGCGCATGTGATGTTAATTCCCCTGGCCTCTTTTGTATGGTTTCTCATGTTCAGCCTCGCAGGGAAGCAGGATGTTCTTACTCTTGCAGATACTATTACATACCATTTTGCAATAATCGGAATGGCGATACTCATCGCGAACAGGATGGCGGTGGTGTTTTACTCGATTGCCGCTATTGTCGGCCTTGTGGTCTTTTCGGTATTCATGAAAGGCCTCGGGTTAATGAACACCACCCAGTTCGGGGACTACATTGCTGACAACGTAGTCGCGATAGTGATGCTTGGGTCTATCGGGTTTATGGTTATCCGGAATAGCAACAACGCCCACCGGTCGATTCAGGAAGCCCTTGATGAAAGCAACCGAAACAGGGCCAGCATCAACAATATTCTCATGCAAACAGGGGAAGTGGCCCAGGCGCTGGCTTCATCCACCGAGGAAATGGCAGCAACGACATCGAATTTCACGATCAACACCCAGTCCCAGGCGGCATCGGTCGAAGAGATAACCTCCACCGTCGAGGAGGTCGCGGCGACCGGGGAGAGCGTCTTTGCCATGGCCGAAAAACAGGCTGCCCTCACAAGTAAAGTGAAAACCGACATGGAAAGTATATTCGACGTCGTGACCCAGGCCGTGGAGCAGACAAAGAATTCCCTTTCGATGCGGGAGGACATCAACAAGACTGTAGAAAAATCACGGGCCGAGATAGCCTCTGTCCTTGAGGTCATGGCGATGGCGATTGAGAAGTTCTCCGATGTCCGATCGACAGTGAGCATCATCGAGGATATTTCGGACAAGATCAACCTGCTCTCACTGAACGCGGCGATCGAAGCGGCCCGGGCCGGCGAATACGGCAGGGGATTTGCGGTGGTGGCAGACGAAATTGGGAAACTTGCCGACGGCACGTCCAACAACCTGAAGTCAATCAACGAACTCTTTCAGCGCAGCAGTGAGGAAATCGGCAACGCCCGCACCAGGCTTGAGACGTTCACCGGTTCATTAAACGGATTGATCGAGTCCATTGAGCGTTTTGGAGGAGGCATGGACGTGATTGTCGAGCTGACATCAAAGGACCTCGATCTCAACATGGAGGCCCGCCGGTCCCTCGACAAAGTCCTGGAGGAAGCGACCAGCATACTGGGAGCCACCAGCGAACAGAAGATTGCCCTCGATGAGATCGGTAAAAGCGTTGCAGTGATCAACAACACTTCACAGGAAGTGGCGACTGGGTCCGAAGAACTGATGAACACCTCAAAGCGACTGGCCGGAACAGCGCAGAACCTGATGGGGCTTTCGGAAGAGAAATCACCGGCAGGTCCGCTCCCGTGCTGACAGGACTTTAATTCTGTACAGTATAATTGTTCAGATTGTGTTCGGAGCAGTGGAGAATAGATCACAAAGAAGGCCGCTGCAATAAAAAAGTCCTTCCCCGCTTTACAACAGGGAAGGACCTGTATCGTCTTATTCAGGTTGTTATCAATAACCTCTGCTCTTCAGGTCAGCGACAACATTTACATAGAATTCCTCAGGATCATAGCC
>JAKQCH010000269.1 GCA_029573825.1 Spirochaetota bacterium
TTGATAAATTTTCTGCAGATTCTTCCGTGCGAGGTCATGGTCCCCGTCCATTCTGAGAAGCTCCTCGAAGGACTGCTTCGCTTTCAGGTGCTCACGTGCGTTCATGGCCCGGACGCCGTTAAGGTACAGCGCATTCACCTCACGGTAAAGGGTCCGGACATCCTTCCCCTGCTGTGCTCCAGGTACGCCATTGACCCTGTACAGCGCGGATACGGATACGGTAACCGCGCTGAATACCTTTCGTGAAAGAGGCATTGCTTCATATTCAACACCTATCCGTGTCCCGGCACGACGGGTAATCCATGAAAAGAACCCTGCTTTTATCACTGCGCCGGGTTTAAAGGAATGATCGCTCTCTCCGAGGCGCTCCGCATTAAAACGCAGCATCGACTCCTGCGCCATCACCCCGCCATAAGGATACAACAACCGGTGCACCGGATAATACACAACTGCGCCCACCCGCATCGAGATGGCTTCAAGGTGCGAACCGCCCCCGGCATCAAAGAAAAACCTGCTCCCCCTCAACTCTCCCTCGCCGAGAACGTAGTCATGAATAAACACCGCAGGATAATAGCATCCCAGAGAGACGCTGTATCCATGTGAGAAATAGGGCCCATAATACCCCGCGACAGTTCCGTACCCCGCCCCTGCGCTTATAGTCAACCCCTGCACTCCCGGCGGTGCGGCCCCCGAAACGGGACTTCGCAGCAACAGGAGCAAAACCAGAACAGCCGGAGCGGCAAGCCCCGTCCCGGCGTGAAACCGCAGAAATAATGACCTCATCCGAACATACATCCCACAGCAGTACCTTTCCCAAATAATATTCACTACCTCAATCCATTCCGCGAAAATCACGGGGACACCGCGCATGTATAAGTTTGTTTTATCAATAAAATTTTATTGCCAAATACATATACTTCTGTACATACAAGTAACGGCATTATGTAAAAAATAAAATTTTTTGTCTATTGTAATTGCTTTAAAGCCGTGAGGAATATTTTTTTGCATATTTATAAAATTGATACCCTTAAATTTATCATTAAATAATGTACATCCCGGAGAACTATGGACAGTCTACTGCTGCATGCAATCGAAAAGAATTATAAAGCTGCCGATGCCCTCTACCTTCAGATCAAGGAATTTAAAAAATTCAGAATGAAGCAGTTCCTTGAATTCGCCCTCCCGGAGAAGGACATCCCGGAAGGCGCAATAACTTCACGGTGGCCCGTAATGTCCCTCGGCAATGTTGTCGATAAAAACGCGGGCATCATGGATGGTCCCCGGAGCAGTGATTATTACCGCAGCCATATCAGGGAAACGGGAATTCCTGTATTCAGCGGGGAATGTATTGAAAAGCTCCGGTTCATGCCGAAACAGTTCCAGTATGTGGGAACTGAATTCCGCGAACAGTACGTCCGGCAGATAATGCGGGGGGGCGATATACTGCTCATTGCAGAGGGAACCTTCGCCGGATCATGCGCGATTGTTCCGATTTTCCACGAGGAAGGGATTTTGGGGGAGCGCTGTATCCGCATCAGGCCCGATACGGGAATATGCGAATCCTTTTATCTGCTGAATATACTGCACTTCTATCACCATATCGGCTTTATGGAAACCGCAATGGATAAAGCGTCGGATATAATCACCCCGGAGACTCTGCAATCGCTGCCAGTCCCGGTACCGCCCCTGGAACAGCAGGGGGAGATAACCTCCCTCATGCTGGAACTTTCCGGCGGAATGGTGGCCCAGGAGGCTTATACCGCGGAACTGCTGAAACTGAAAAGCCTCACATCCCTGCAGCCCTGACCGGCTGCATGACACCATACCAATTAATTTGCACATTATGTGGAAAGTTTCCCCCAGTTTTATATACTTACATTACCACTGTAAGTAAAGGAGGATGTTATGCAGCAGACCATATTATCCGCCGTTGCAGACACGAAACCCCTTGAAGGCATCATCACCCGGATATCCCGACATGATATTGAAATTGAAATGAGATCGCCCTATTCCGGAATATCGCATCACATGCACCTGCCACAGCTGGAATCCGCAGATGTGAGAAAGGGATTTGTCTATGATACCGCGGTAACAGAGGAGGGAAAGGAAACCGCTGAAAAGCTTCTCCAGGAGCTCTATCGGGCCGCCTTTGCCTTCGAGTCACATATCGACAATATCCGCATGACATACGAAAACTATCTCACCGCGCTGCGAAAGCTGAAATCATCCGCCCTCAATACCGAGGCATTCAGCGAGGCTCGCGCCGCACTCAACAGGGAATTGTTCGACGGTATCCTTGACAGAAAAAAATTTGACAAACGAATGAATGATCTTCTGAAAGAACA
>JAKQCH010000279.1 GCA_029573825.1 Spirochaetota bacterium
GCCGTTTTCTTCGAAATACATATTCTGGGCGCCCACGGCAATAGCCCCCTTTGCCAGTTCCACGACATAGCTGAGATGCACCGCAGGAGGGAATACGAGCACCTCCTTATCGCCGGCATCGCCGAGACCTTTTCTGATGCTTTCTATCAGGCTCCCCGCCTCGCCGCGGGTCGTATACATTTTCCAGTTTCCCGCAAAAATCTTTCTTCTGCTCATTTTTTTACCTCATTAAAAACACTGCATCTTCAGACATAATCTGCCCGTTTATAAGAATAACCGGGAGTTATGTGCGATGTATAGACCTTTTATCTGCTGCAGCTGCTGTCGCGCAGCTGCAGCAGATAGGGTATCACGTTCCCGCAAAATGCTATTTGGTAATATATTTCACCAGATCAACAATACGGAGAGAATATCCCCACTCATTATCATACCAGCTCATCACCTTCACCAGGTTTCCCCCGAGGACTTTTGTCGAGGGCGCATCAACAATCGATGAGTGATCATTGCCGTTAAAGTCGATGGATACCAGTTCCTCTTCGCAGAACTGAAGAATTCCCTTCAATTTGCCTTCCGCTGCTTTTTTAAGGGCGCCGTTGACATCTTCGAGAGTAACGTCCTTTTTCAGGGTACAGACAAAATCAACAATCGATACGTTCGGTGTGGGGACCCGCATCGCGCCGCCGTCAAGTTTCCCCTTCAGCTCGGGAATAACAAGGGCGACAGCTTTCGCCGCGCCGGTTGTGGTGGGAATCATTGAAAGCGCCGCCGCACGCGCCCGCCGAAGGTCGCTGTGGGGAAGGTCAAGAATACGCTGGTCATTGGTATAGGAATGGATTGTGGTCATGAGGCCCTTTTCAATGCCGAATTCATCGTTCAGGACCTTCGCCACCGGCGCCAGACAGTTTGTGGTACACGAGGCGTTTGAGATTATATGGTGCTCGGCAGCCTTGTATTTTTCTTCGTTTACTCCCATGACGATGGTTATATCTTCCCCCTTGGCCGGCGCGGAAATGATTACTTTTTTCGCTCCCGCTTCCACGTGCCACATCGCCTTTTCCTTGTCACGGAACGCCCCGGTGGATTCAATTACCACTTCGACATTATCCGCTTTCCATGGAATTTTTTTGGGGTCCTTTTCGCTGTGAACTTTTATCTTCTTCCCGTTCACAATCAACTCGGTGTCAGTATGAGAAACCTCGCCCTGAAAAGCCCCGAATATTGAATCGTATTTCAAAAGATGCGCGAGGGTCGCTGCATCGGTCAGGTCGTTGATGCTGACAATCTCAACATCGCCATATTTGTCCTGTTTCGCAAAAATGGCCCGCAGAACGTTCCTTCCAATCCGCCCGAAACCATTTATACCAACTCGTATTGCCATAATACACGCTCCTTACATTATATTTATATTCAAACAGGCCATCACGGCCCTGTGCTGCTCATACCATGGAGAAGGAAAAGGGACAGAGTGTGTAAGTATACGGATTTTTTTTATCCTGTCAATAATTATATTACGAAAATTACAGTATCATAGGCTTTCATGAATGTCCGCATCACGGGCAATTTTTTTTTACGGGTCGATATATTAACTGCTTTACTTAATCCCCTCCCCGGACTATCATATTTTTGTAAAATGGGATGATATCTGCATGCAGTGTACTTGCCCTTTTACAGATACTGCCGCAGCAGGACCGGCACGTCACAGGGGATGGGCGATGGGTAAGCCTCGAATACTTATCACAGAAGATGAAATCATCACCGCGATTGATATTCGGGAAAAGCTGGAAAGGTTCGGATATGTTGTTACCGACATCGCTTCGTCCGGCGATGATGCGATTGCTTCAATTCAAAAAGATTATCCCGACCTGATTCTCATGGATATACTTATCCAGGGAGATATCAACGGCATTCAGACCGCTGAATTGATACGCCGGGACCATGACATCCCGATCATTTTTCTCACCGCCCATGCCGACCGCCCCACCCTGAAAAAAGCCAAGGCCGCAGTTCCCCACGGCTACATTGTTAAGCCCTATAAAGACGAGGAGCTTTTTTCGGTAATTGAAATGGCGCTCCACAAACACGGCATGGAGCAGCAGCTCAGGGAAAGTGAAAAACGGTATCGCGATCTCTATGAAAAAATGCTGAACGGGTATGTCATCCTGGAACCTCTTCACAGCAGAAACGGGAAACCGGAAGACTTCAGAGTAATTGCCGCCAACCCCGCCTTCGAACGCTTTACCGGCCTTAAAGCCGCTGATGTTATCGGTCACACCATATTCCAGGTCGAGCCGGAGTCAGGGAAAAGCTGGATTCCTCTTCTCGCGGATACCTTCATAACCCGCCAGCCGAAACTGCTTGAAAGCTACTCCCCACGGTTCGGCAAATGGTTAACTGCGTACATTTTCTATACGGACAATGACCAGATCGGGGTCATGTTCGAGGACATCACTGACCGGCACAACGCGGAAAAAGCCCTTATCGAAAGCGAAAAAAAATACCGGGAACTGGTTGAAAACGCGAACAGTATTATCATCAGGCTTGACACCCTGGGAAATGTGACGTTCTTCAATGAGTTTGCACAGAAGTTTTTCGGCTTCACCGGTGATGAAATAACAGGAAAAAATGTTATCGGCACCATCGTACCGGAGACACAATCCGATGGCAGGAACCTCGATTCCCTGATCAGGGCGGTATGCCGCAATCCGGACCATTACGAATCAATTGACAATGAGAATATCCTGAAAAGCGGAGAGCGCGTCTGGATATCATGGACCAATAAGGGAGTATACAGCGAAAAGGGAGACCTTCTGGAAATTCTCTGTGTGGGACTTGATATCACTGCCCGGAAAAAACTGGAAGAGAACCTCCAGGCTTCCGAGGAGAAATTCTCCAAGGTATTCAAGTCCAGCCCGGATTCGATTGTCATCAGCACCATTATCGGAGGCGTCATCATTGATGCCAATGATGAATTTTTCCGGCTCTCGGAGCTGCGGCGGGATGATGTTATAGGGAAAACCGCCATTGAACTGAACCTCTGGAAAAATCACATCGACAGGAAGATGATAATTCACGAGCTCACGATCACCGGGCGGGTGACGAATTACGAGGTGGATTTCCATTTCAATGAACGCGTTCTTCACACATTGTACTCCGCTGAAAAAATTGAAATCAACGGAGAATACTGTATGCTCTCAATTATCCGCGATGTGACGGATATTAAAAAGGCCGAAAACGAACGCCGAGAGGCAATTCAGAGACTTAATGACATCATTGAATTTCTTCCTGATGCGACAATAGTGGTAAACAGTGAAAAAGTCATTATTGCCTGGAACAAGGCGATGGAACTGCTCACGGGACACAGTAAAGAAGAGATGCTCGGTGAACCCGCTGAAATGATTGCCCTGCACCTGTATGACGAAAAACGACCGATTCTCCTTGATTCAATCTTTAATGGTCCCGCAAATGATGACAGTTTGTATGAAACCTTCAGCCGTGAAAACGAAATACTGTATGCGGAATCATATATACCGAATCTCAGAAACGGAGAGGGGGCATTTGTATGGATAAAAGTGTCGCCCCTTTTTAACGCGGAGAGAAATGTTGTTGGTGCGATTGAGTCTATCAGGGATGTAACCTCGCTGAAAGAAATTGAAACGGCATTAAAGGAGAGTGAGGAAAAATTCCGGCTTATGTTTGAATATTCCGAGGACCCGCAATTGCTCATTGAGGACAGTGTATATATCGACTGCAATGAATCAGCCCTCCGTCTCCTTGGTATGCGTGAAAAAAGCTCCATCATCGGCAGGCATCCTTCGGACATTTCACCGGAAATGCAGCCCGACGGCACGCTCTCTTCAATTCAGGAGAAAAACCTCCTTGCACAGACACTGAAACGGGGGAGTTTGAGCTTCGAGTGGGTTTTTAATATTTTCAGGGGAGGCACAGTCCCTGTTGACATCACCCTCACCACAATTTCCCTCCACGGGAAAAAACTATTTCTCGCGATGTGCCGGGACATCACCGCGCGCAAGGTCGCAGAAACAGCTTTGCGTGAAAGCGAAGAGCGCAACAGAATGCTGATTGAGACCATGAATGACGGCCTGCTGATTCTCGACATCACTGACAGGATCACCTACACCAATCAGCGCATGTGCGAAATGCTGGGATATAGCGGGGATGAGCTTACAGGAAAAAACCTTGCCGATTATATTGAAGGCGAATTTACCGGATTCATTCCGGGCGATGACCATCATCAGTCCGGTTCAGAAATCGGACAGCATGAAATTGTGTTTATTTCAAAATGCGGGAACCGCCTGTTCTCAATTGTATCACCGCGCCGGATAATTGACAAGGAAGGCGTTCACACCGGCAATTTCGGGATATTCACTGATATAACCGGACGCAAGCAGATGGAACAGGAGCTGCGCACCTCTGAAGAAAAATACCGCACAATATTCGAGACCTCCGGCACTGCCATGATCATCTTTGACAGCACACTGAAGATACAGCTTCTCAACAAAAGAATGGAACATCTTCTTGGCTATTCACGGGAGGAACTGGAAGGGTCCGGCAAATGGGTGGATTTCATTGCTCCCGATGATATGGAAATGCTGATGCGCTATCATGCCATGAGTTTCAATGATTCCAAAAATGTTCCCGGGCAATACGAATTTTCTTTTATTACGAAAAACGGACACACGCGTGAATGCATCGGCAACTTCTCCATTATACCAGGGACAGACCTCAGGGTCGGATCAATCCTTGACGTGACGGAACAGCGGAGACTGATGAACCAGCTCATAGAAATCAGCACCGAGGAACAGCAGCGAATCGGGCGGGACCTCCATGACGGCCTGGGACAGCATCTTACCGGCATCGCGTTTCTAAGCAAAGTGCTGGAGAAAAAGCTGAAGGCGAAAAACATTGAGGAGATTTCAGACGCGGCCATGATTACCGAACATATCAACAGCGCTATCAACACGGCCAGGACCCTTTCCAAGGGCCTGAACCCCGTCACCATCGAAAAGCGCGGCGTCATTGACACCCTTGAGGAACTCGCGATTTCAACAGAGGACCTGTTCGGTATCAGGTGCAGTTTCACGATATCCGGGCCCGTGTTGATACAGGACAACACCATCGCCCTCCATGTGTATTATATTGTCAGGGAAGCGGTACACAACGCAGTCCGGCACAGCAACGCGCACAATATCGCAATATCTTTTAAAAGCGAGAATGATATAATTACGTTTTCCATACAGGATGACGGTATCGGAATACAAATGAAAGATACCGCGCACACCGGACTCGGGCTCAACCTGATGCGGTACCGTGCGAACATAATCAGAGCTTCATTCGAGGTTCTCACCCCTGAATCAGGAGGAACGCTGATACAGTGTACATTCCGGTACAAACAGCCGGCGAACGATGATACGATGTTGTAGCTTTTCCCGTATCCGGTATTATATTTACACAACGAGGCAGGAACATGGCTGAACCAAGGAAACAAAACCAGGAAACAAAAACCCGGATCATAATAATTGACGACCATCCAATAGTACGTCATGGGATCGCACAGCTCATCAACATGCAGAAGGACCTTCTTGTCTGCGGAGAAGCAAAGGACTCAACAGAAGGCTGGGAGATAATAAAAGAAAAGGACCCCGATCTGGTTATTGTCGATCTCTCCCTTGAAAATGCCAGCGGCCTGGACCTGATAAAGGCCCTGAGCGCCAGAATGCCAGGCCTTCCCCTCCTGGTTCTTTCAATGCACGATGAAAACCTCTACGCGGAACGGGCAATACGCTCGGGGGCGATGGGATATGTAATGAAACAGGAAGCAACTGAAACCCTGATCAGTGCGATATATCAGGTGCTGAAGGGAGAAATTTTTGTAAGTGAGAAAATAAAGGCACGCCTGCTCCAGCGTCTGCTGCGAGGCGAGTCCGGAACGAATCAGGAGGAGGAATATACCATTGTAGGCGGCCTCACCAACAGGGAACTTGAAGTTTTCCAGCTGATCGGCAAGGGGCTCAGCACCAGAAGAATTGCGTCCAAACTCAATCTGAGCATCAAAACCATTGAAACCCACCGTCAGAACATAAAGCAGAAACTAAATCTGGAAGACAGTACCGAGCTGGTACAGCAGGCAGTCCAGTGGGCCCAGAGCATGGAAAACAAATAAACTACCCGCAGATACTTCTTTTCACATCCCCTTAATTTTTTTACTGCTGAGATGAGACATAAAAAGTAAGGGATTCCCTTAGCCCTGTTCAGGGGTTACCATTAAACGCAAAAAAGGCCTGTCCCCGATTGACCACTTTGTAATTTTACTGTTATTTATAGGAGTACACAAACAGCAGTGTGCCAAAATCAGCAATGCCGGGGCGCAGAGGGGATCTTACTTATATCGGCACAGTTCTGATTCATCATTTGAGAAAAATACATATCATGATGCACTGTTTTTGAAGAGCAGAAGTATTGTCGGCAGTAGTGCCGGGAGGATGAGCTTGAAAGGAGTTCTATCGCTTCAATAAATTCAATGAGCATCCCGGAGATGGGGGAGAGTAAGTCTTTTTATAAGCTTACAACGCAATGTCAGGAGGACAGAGTAATGAAAAGATCAAAATTTAAAAGCCTCAAAGTGATTCTCGCAAGCATCGTTGTTGCCATTGTGACGGTACTGACCGTTGCCCTGGTAATAATTTCGTATAACGCATCATATAAGGCTGTTGAAAACTCATACCTGAATCAGCTTGAAAATTTTAATAAGGATATCGCACAGCAGCTTGAGTCCTTTTTTGTTCAACAGGAAAAAAACGCACGGTTTCTTGCTGAGAATGACAACGTTGTAAATGCGGCAGCAACAAATAATTTCGGCAACGCCACAACAGTGTTGAAAAGTTTTGAAAAAAATCAGGGGATATATCAATACATATTTCTTTCGACAGCCGATGACGACCCTCAGATTGTGGCGGCAACCCTCGCAAAATCAATCGGCGTCAAATGGGGAACAGACGCCTACAAGAATAACATTAAAAAAGCGCTCCAGGGGGAAACCTGGGTCAGCGATCCGGTAAAATCCATGGTGACTAATATGCCGATTATTCTCGTCACCTCTCCGATTAAAGCCGGGAACAACACGGTCGGCATCATCGGCATGGTAGTGGATGTGGGGAACTTCGCACGCAACCTTGTGAAGGATGTTAAAATCGGTAAGACCGGATATCCCTATATAACAAACCTTGAAGGTCTCGCTTTTGCTCATCCGGACAAAGAACAGATTTTTAAACTCAACCTCAAGAATTTCGACTGGGGACGCCAGCTGCTGGCAGCCCAGGACGGTGCTGTCATACGGTACGAATTCGAGGGGCTTTGGAAAATTCAGACTTTTTTCCGGAACCTGAAATACCGTTTCATTTCCGCGTCAACGATCTATGTCTCCGACATCAATGAAAGCGCACGGTCCATGGCCATAACCATGATCATTTTCGGCTTTCTCGGGATTCTCTTCTCCGCTATCGCGATCTACTTTATCATCGCCCGGAAACTGAAGCCACTCGAGGAATGCAGAAATGTCATCAACGACATGGCACAGGGCGATCTCACGGGACGATACAATGGTGTCATCTCAAGCGATGAGGTTGGCGAAATCGCCGGCGCCGTGAACAATTCGATGGACCAGTTCGAAAAAATTATTTCTGAAATAATGGTCAGCGCCCAGAACCTCTCCCAGGCCGTCAACGAAATCGCCAGCGGCAACGAGAACCTTTCGCAACGCACCGCGGAGCAGGCTTCCTCACTTGAGGAAATAGCCTCCACAATCGAAGAGGCCACATCGACAACAAACCAGAATGCGGAGAATGCGCAGGAAGCCAATAAAATGTCCGACAGCACCTCCCGTCTCGCTGAAGAGGGCGGCAGGGTTGTAATCGACTCTGTGAATTCCATCAATGAAATCAATGAGTCCAGTAAAAAGATCGGGGAGATCATCTCGGTAATAAATGAAATCGCCTTCCAGACCAACCTTCTCGCGCTGAATGCCGCTGTTGAAGCTGCACGGGCGGGAGAACAGGGACGGGGCTTCGCGGTTGTCGCGGGAGAAGTCAGGAACCTCGCGCAGCGCGCCGGAACCGCCGCAAAGGAAATCGGCGAGCTCATAAAAACTTCTGTTGATAAAATTGACAACGGCACACAGCTGGTCAATAAAAGCGGCGAAGCGCTGAAAGAGATAATTGAATCCGTCAACCAGGTGGGGACCCTTATTTCGGAAATTTCTGCGGCAAGCGACGAACAGAAGCAGGGGCTTGACCAGATCAATGTAGCGGTTGCTGAACTTGACAACATGACACAGCAGAACTCCGCCCTCGTGGAAGAAACCGCTTCGGCAAGCGAGGAGATGGCAAACCAGGCCCAGGAAATGCTTTCTATGGTAGAGCGTTTCAAAATCAGCGGGAATCTTTCCGGAGAGACATACACACAGAAGCACCGGGAAATCCATTTAAAATCGATCGACAGGTCAAAGCTGAAAAAAGAAAAGCAACCCGGAACAGAAGCAGGTGCCGGCCGGGAACTTGAAGCAAAAGGAAAAGAAAAGGACAAAAAGGACCTTGGCAAGTCATTATCGGATGACGGGTTTGTTGAGTTTTAACTATACAGACCAGATACGGCAGCAAAGATACTCTTTATAAGGGGACATCAGCCATGAGTGAAATCAGCATTAAGGAAATTTTTCTCGAAGAAGCGAAAGAGATACTCGAGCAGGTTGAAGCAGACGTGGTAAGCCTCGAGGAAAACTTCAACCCGGAACTGCTGAATGTGATATTCAGGCATGTTCATACACTCAAGGGCAGTTCCGGTATCGCTGGTTTCGATGAAGTGTACGAGTTCAATCATAAACTTGAGAACCTCATGGATCTGATCAGGTCAGGAATGCTGAATATTACCAGCGAGATCATCGACGTCCTGCTGCAGAGCTTTGACTGGACCAAGCTGTTTCTTTTCGGCGATGACAATACCAGTAAAGAGCAGCTTGACCAGATAAAGGAAGTGCTCCTTGAGCATATTGACGTCTATGTTAAAACTCCCTCACTAACCACTGCTCAGAACGGCAATGAGACTGCTTCTCCCAAAACCCCGTTCAATTATTTCCGCATCAAAGCAGACTTCAAAGAAAATATTTTCGAGCACGGAATTGATCCCCTCATGATTATGCAGGATCTCCTTTCTCTCGGAACAGTCATCTACAAAAATGTTGACCGGAGTAAATTGCCCGAGTTTGAGGATATGGACCCGGAGAAGTGTTATCTTTCGTGGAAACTGATACTGAAAACCGAACATACCCGTCAGAAGGTTGACGACATCTTTCTTTTTGTTAAAGAGGATAACGACATAGTCGTCGAGGACATAACTGCCGGTTACGAGGAGAATGGCGACACATATATCACCGAGAGAAAGATCGGTGAAATACTGGTAAAGAAAGGGATCATCACCGAAACCGAGCTCAGTGAAGTAATTCAGAGCCAGGAGAAAGAGAACCGGAAACTTGGCGATATTGTTGTCGATAAAGGGTTTGCCACCGAGCATGAAATAATGAATGCCCTGAATGAGCAGGACAAGATCAGGAAAAAAGTGGATACCGGCACCGTGAGGGTCGATACCAACAAGATGGACAACCTGATGAATCTCCTTGGCGAAATTGTGATCGGGCAGTCATCTATCGCCCGCATCGCCGATGACCTTGACGATGAGATGGCCTTCCGGATGAAGAACGCCCTCCATGCTCTGGACAGGACAACACGTGAATTTCAGGAACAGATAATGTCCATCCGGATGATCCCGGTTGGTCCTTCGTTTGAGCAGTTTTTACGTTTTGTTCGTGACGCCGCGCATTCGGAGGGAAAGGAAATCCGCCTCGAAATGGAAGGGAAGGAAACTGAACTCGATAAAACAGTAATTGAAAAAATCGGAGATCCCCTGAAGCACATGATCAGAAATGTCATTGATCATGCGTTAGAAACTCCCGAAGAAAGAGCTGCTGCCGGCAAGGAACGTACTGGACATATCTGGCTCCGTGCATACCACCAGGAAGGAAATGTATTCATTGAAATTACTGACGACGGCAGAGGAATCAACAAGAAAAAGCTTTATGAAAAGGCCGTCAAAAAGGAATTAATTTTACCCGACGAGGAGGTGAGCGACTCCCGTCTCCTGTCATTTATTTTTCTGCCGGGATTTTCAACAGCGGCGCAGGTCGGCGAACTCTCCGGGCGCGGTGTCGGGATGGATGTCGTGAAAACCAACATCGAAGCCCTTCGAGGTTCAGTGGAAATTGAAACCGAAGAAGGGAAAGGCACAACCTTCAGAATCAAGCTGCCCCTCACCCTTGCGATAATTGACGGTATGCTTGTACGTGTGGGAAAGAATACCTATATCATTCCCCTTCTCTCGATCATGGAAACAATTCAGGCCAGGGAAGAGGACATCAAGACAATAGAAGGCAAGGGAGAAGTTGTCATTGCGCGGGAGGAATATATCTCCCTCGTCCGGACATACAAGCACTTCGGGACCGAAGCCGATCATACGGACCCATGGGAGGCACTGCAGGTTATTGTCGAATCATCAGGTGAAAAGGTTGCCCTGATGGTCGACGATCTTCTCGGCCAGCAGCAGACGGTAATCAAGAGCCTCGACAAGGGTATAACGGAAAGCCGCTCCATTTCCGGGGCTGCGATTCTGGGAGACGGAAGCATTGCGCTGATTATTGATATTCACGGACTCATCAGTGAAATTAAAAGCAAATAAAGGATCCATGGAATGACCCAGGATACAGCAACAGCTGCAATGATTCAGGATGAGCGGGAGAGACTTCTTTCATTCAAAAATGATGTCTCATCCATTTTCAGTGAGATGGGAAACTATATGCTTACCACATCAAAGAAGATGGACTCGTTCAAGGAAATTATATCTCCCTATATCCGTTACTTTTATCCCTCGGATTTGGAGCACGCGGAGGAATCATTCGCGAACGATGTGGTGGTTCCCAGCAAAAAGGAAATGGAGACAGCTATCGATCAGGCTGTCGCGACAATGCAGGGGGACGGAAAAATCAACAACCGTATTTCTTCCGCAATCAAGAGAACACTGGACATACGGCAAAGCGTTGATGAGATACTGAATATGATCGAGGCTATTGACATCTATTCCGTGAACACCATGCTCATATCGACAAAGGCCGGCACAGAGGGAGAAACGCTGACGAAAATTTCCTACGAGATGAGCTCCCTTTCCAGCCGGGCCGGCACGATTGCAACAAATTTTATCGGACTCATCGAAAACCTGGAGAAATCCCATAACGAATTCAATTCAATCCGGGAACAGATCGATATCGTCAATGAAAACTACCTTACGCAGATGAAGATCAAAAGCAGAATCATCTTCGGGGAAATTCTTAACGACCTGCAGCGGCTTTCCGCCAATGTCAATGAAATCATGAATTATTCCGGCGAACTGGAAGAATCGATCCGCAATGTAATGGAATGGCTGCAGACCGAAGACCTTATGCGGCAGGACCTGGAAAAGGTCATTTTCGCCCTTGAAGAAATGGATGAATCTGAAGGTGAAATAATCAATTCCATGTCCACCTTCGCTGACCGGGAAAAGCTCCACGATTTTTTCCGTTTGATGACCCGGAACAAAATCAACACCATTGAGGCCCACATGACACATCTCATCGCGGGCAGCAATGAATGTGGAACAAAAATCAAGGAAATCCTCAACAGGTTTCTGAAAAAATTTTACGGCGAGGGCGGTGACGGAAAAGATTACTACGAAGGTGAAAAGCTGGATACCGTATACCGCAAATTAGAGGGCATGAAAAATGAATACATTGAATACATCGAAAACATTATAAACGGCAAGCAGGAATTATTTAAGCTCTCCAGCGGCATATTGGAAATTGTGCAGCAGTTCAGCATATTTTTCAATGACCTGGTGCAGGTCGCAAAGCGTTTTGAAATAATAAATATGCTCACAAAGATTGAGCTGGCCCGTCATTCCCAGCTGAGGAAAACACTTGCAGGAGCGCTTACCGGCGTGCGGGACCTCCCGACGCAGATGAAAAAAATTATCGAACGATCTGTCGCGATGAACATCGACATGAGCGAGCACATGGAAACAGCCATTGCAGAATATCACACCAGCTTTAAAGCTCAGGAAACCACACTGCACAGCTGCATTCAGGCCATGAAAAAAATATCTTTGAAGCTCAATGAATCCAAAAAATATTATGCTGACATCTCAGAGGAAATTGGCAGCACCTGCACAAACATGCTGGGATTTATTGAAAATGAAAATAATGAGCTGGTAAGCCTTCAGGACTTGCGACTTGTCCTCAATCAGGTATCTGCGGAACTTCATGAGGGCAACGAAGAGCTGCCTGACTACCGGTTATACAGGAACGAAGGTGACGCGATACGCACCTATTTAAAAGGGAGGCCCGATTTTGACGAGTACCGCAACAGGGTATTATATTCTCTGATATCCGAATTTCTTCATGATGATGCAGAAGAACGAGTTTATATTTTTTAGGGAGGGAATAATGGCAACAATAGAATTACGGGAAGATGTCGGCGTGAAAAATATTAAAGAGTTTTACAATGAGCTTATGATGCTTCTTAAGGGGCAGGAGGAAATCGTCCTTGACTTCTCACAGGTCAGGCATGTCGATTTATCTCTCGCCCAGGTCCTCATGGCGGCCCATAAAATTGCCCGGAAGGACAATAAGGTTATCAAACTAAAAAGGGTATCGCAGGAACTGAAGGACCAGATGCAGATAGCGGGCTTAAGCAAGTAATATGGAGGGTACGATGAAACATATTCTGGTAATTGATGATTCAGCGACTATTCGGATGAGTGTCGAATATGCGCTGAAAGAAATCGGTTTCCCCATTTCCCAGGCAGAAAACGGCAGAGACGCTCTGGAAAAAGTCAATTCGATAAAAAGCAACGGTAATGATATAGCAGTATGCGTTGTTGACGTGAACATGCCGGAAATGGACGGGATAACATTTGTAAAAGAGTTCAGGAAAGGTGACAAGTTTACACCTGTCATCATGTTAACAACAGAATCAGAGGATCAGAAAATCAAAGAGGGCAAAGATGCCGGCGCATCCGGATGGCTTGTGAAGCCATTTCAGCCCGAGCAGCTGGTTGATGTTGTTAAAAAATTAGTACGATAAGGAGATACTCATGAAAGAAATAAAAACCATGGACAAAAGAAAACAGACCGAGGCTGAAATCGAAGAAATGGAGCAGTACGTGACCTTCACCATCGGGAACGAAGTCTACGGAGTTGAAGTTCTCAAAGTGCAGGAGATAATCGGCATGACGCAGATTACGCACATGCCCAACAGCATGCGCTTCATGAAAGGTGTCATCAATCTCCGCGGCTCCGTTGTTCCGGTTGTGGACATGCGGCTGAAGCTGGAAATGGAAGAGCAGGAATATACCAAGTTCACGGTTATCCTGATCATCGAAGTCAAGGGGACCCTTGTGGGTATCATTGTTGATGCGGTTTCCGATGTTGTGGGGCTTCCGCTTTCAAGCATTCAGGAAACACCGCATTTCAGCGCAAACATCGATACCGATTACATTAAGGGGATCGCAAAAAAGGCCGAACAGCTTATCATCGTCCTTGATGTAGACAAAATTCTCAGCTCTGAAGAACTGGAGCGGCTTGACAAGAGCAGAGACGAAAATCTTGCCGTGAAAAACTAATACCGGGCACATGCAACAGGGGAGCAGATGATAAAGAGCAAAAATAATGAGTTCGGGAAGGACCTCTATATCCTTTACCCGGGGGACCATTATGCCACGCAGGAAGACTGTGTCATCGGCACAATAAGCGCCTCCTGTATGGTAATATGCCTTTATGATCCTATCCGGCATATAGGCGGAATGGGACATTTCGTTATTCCCGGCGCCATGGGAACAGAAGGGATCTACCGCGATGAAATCGGAAGTCATGGCATTACCAGCATGGAATATCTCATGGGGGAAATTGTGAAGTTAGGGGGAGACCGGAAAAAGCTCAGGGCAAAAATTTTTGGTGTCGCGAACGTTTCCGGTGTAAACTCATGGACTGACGGCATCAAGAACAGTATCTTCACCTTCATTGACGAATACTTCCGTGTTGAACATATTCCAATTGAAAAAGAGGATATCGGCGGTGACAGGCGCAGAAAATTGTACTTTTTTCCGCGGACCGGGAAGGTGCTGAGAAAGCTTCTGGAAAACAACCAGGATTCCTCAGAGTTTATCAAAATGGAGCAGGAATATATCAACAGGGTTTTTAAAGAGAAGAACACCTATGGTAAAGTCATTGTATTCGAGTGATAATAATGGCACAGATTAATCAAATTATCACTGAACTCAACGAAAAGGATTTCAATCTTTTCCGTGAAGTAATTTACCGGGAAAGCGGTATTAACCTTTCTCCGATGAAAAAAGCCCTGGTGCAGTCACGTCTCATGCGTCGGATGCGGGAACTGCAGATTCGTGATTTCAATGAGTATTATGAATACCTTAACGAAAATTACGACGACGAGCGTATTCATCTAATCAACTGCATTACCACCAACAAAACCGACTTTTTCAGGGAGGCCGGTCATTTCGATTACATGAAAAATGAAGTATTGCCCAGATACGTGAAAGAAAACAGGAAATCTATCCGTATATGGAGTGCGGGCTGTTCAACAGGGGAAGAACCATATACGATTGCGATAAGCCTTCTGGAGTTTTTTAAAGACAAGACACTTCCCGACATTAAAATTCTCGCCACCGATATTGACACCAAGGTGCTGGAAACAGCAATGGAAGGCACATATAAGGAAGAAACCGTTAAGGTCGTTGACAAAGAAGTACTGAGGAGATATGCGCTTAAGGGTGTGGGCAAAAATGCAGGTTATTACCGGATGAAAGATTCCGTAAAGAAAATGATATATTTTAAACGTCTCAATCTTCTCGCTGACACGTTCCCGTTAAAAAATAAATTTGATATTATATTCTGCAGAAATGTGGTGATATACTTCGACAGAAATTCGCAGGTGAAGCTGTTCAAACAGTTCTATAACTACCTCAATAACGACGGATATCTTTTCATTGGCCACTCCGAGACCCTTACGAGCGTTTCGAACCTTTTTCAATTTCGCGGCAGATCTGTATATGGTAAGGTATTATAATGTATATTCGCAACAGTCATAAATTCGGGAAAGAGATTAAAATCATAAATGCGGGAGAATACTATGTCTCCCGGACTGACGAACTTATCGGTACGCTTCTTGGTTCCTGCGTCGCGGTATGTCTCTATGACAATGTCAATATGATTTCCGGAATGAATCATTTCATGCTGCCTGGAAAAATATCAAAAGTCGATATATTTCAGGACAGGTCGGCAAAATATGGGATTATTGCAATTCGGGAATTGGTCACCGCGATGAAAAAAAACGGCGCGAAGCAGAAAAACCTGAGCGCAAAAATTTTCGGCGGCGGAAATGTTATGGAGATTGAACGGAAAGTTCACACCATTCCGGAAGATAATGTGCGTCTGGCAAACATACTTCTTGAAATTGAAGACATTCCGATTGTTGAAACTGATACAAAAGGCCCCTACACCAGAAAACTGCTTATGGACGTTATTTCCGGTAAAGTATACTTGAAAAAAACCAGAAACCGGGAAATTCTTCTTCAGGTAAATGACAAGAATGGGAAATACAGACAAGGAGTTTTGATCGCCGATGGATAAAATTAAAGTACTCATTGTCGACGATTCAGCGGTGATGCGGAAAGCCCTCGCTGAAGCGCTTTCGACATCAAAAAACATTGAAGTTGTCGGTACCGCCCTTGACCCGTACATTGCCGTCAATAAAATCAACCGCCTTGAACCAGATATTCTGACCCTTGATATCGAGATGCCCCGGATGGACGGTATCACATTTCTTTCAAAACTGATGATATCACACCCGATGCCGGTGATAATGGTGAGCGCGCTGACAGAAGAAGGGGCTACCAAAACGATTGAAGCGCTCCAGCGGGGAGCAGTTGATTTTGTTCTGAAACCGAAGAGTGACGATAAAGACTCCTGGACTAAATTTTCTGAAGACCTCGTGGAAAAAGTGCTGGGTGCAGGAAAAACAAAAATAAAAAAAAGAATACAAACAAGGGCAGAAACTCCCCTGTCGGAAATGAAAGTTGAAAAAAAATACTCCGCTGATGTCATCCTGCCTGCACAGAAAAGCCGACGACCCGCAGTCAGCAGTGAAACAATTATCGCAATAGGCGCATCAACGGGTGGAACCGAGGCAATATCAGAAATACTCAGCAATCTATCCGGCGATATTCCCGGAATTGTAATTGTACAGCACATGCCGGAAAAATTTACCGAAGCCTTTGCCAACAGGGTAAACACCATCTCGCAGCTATATGTGAAAGAAGCCGCCCAGGGAGACCGGATAAACAGAGGCGCTGCGTTAATTGCTCCCGGGAACAGGCACCTCCTGGTGAAACACGACGGTCAGGGTTATTATGTTGAAATCAATGACGGACTTCCCGTCAACAGGCACCGGCCCTCTGTGGATGTTCTTTTCAGATCGGTGGCGCAGACGGTGGGAAACAAATCCATTGGCATCATTCTTACGGGGATGGGAGCCGACGGTGCTGCGGGTCTCCTTGAAATGAAAGAGGCAGGCTCGACAACAATCGCCCAGGACGAGGCATCATCGATTGTGTTTGGCATGCCCAGAGAAGCGATCAAGCTGGGTGCCGCTGATATGGTGAAAAACCTGAAATCCATCATCACCTATATCCAGGGAATCAAATAAATCCCTGTCGCTCATGATGGACATCTTCCATTTTCTGTAAATATATTTGACATTCCCGCATTGTATGCTATTATGCGAAGCAGTATCCGGCAGAAGAATTATGCGGACCCTAAATAATTCCTTCCCCGGATAACTACTTCACCATGGCAATAAACCACTATGATCATTGAGCAAATTCTTGTAACCAACATGGCTGTTTTCTGTTATCTTGTGGGTGATGAAACAACGGGGGAAGCGGCGCTGATTGATCCCGCCGGTGATTTCGATATAATTTTCGAAAAAGTCAGGAAACACAGCCTTACGGTAAATAAAGTCATCAATACACACGGGCATTTCGATCACACATCGGGAAATGACTATATAATCAAAAAAACCGGGGCACAGCTCCTTATCCATGAAACAGAACTCAGAAAACTTGACAGCATAACCAACAGGCTCATGTCCAGGATGGTGGGAGGAAAAGGTTCACCCAGGCCCTTCATGACGCTCCATGATAAAGACATCATCACCATCGGTACCATTACGCTGAAAGTGATCCACACCCCGGGACATACAGAAGGCTGTATATGCCTCTATACGCCAGGGCATGTTTTTACCGGCGATACTCTTTTCACGGAAGGAATGGGAAGAACAGACCTCCCGGGGGGATCACACCGGGAAATAATGCATTCAATTAAGCAGAAAATCCTGACCCTCCCGGACAACACCGTAGTGTGGCCCGGACATCATTACGGACGCTTTCCAAAATCCACAGTAAAAGAACAGAAGGGTTTTTATTTGTGAAACATCTGCACACAGCATGTTCCATGGTACTTACTGTGATATTGCTCACTCCCTGCTACGGGGAGAACAACTTCGCCCCGTGGGGAAGAGACGTCCGTGCCGGCGATGAAGCATCTGCCACAAGTGATGCCCCTTTCCATAAATCCTCCATGGGCTCATCAGTATACGACGCGCCGCGCGGCGGCGCCTATCTGATGATCCGTTTTTTCCAGATTGTCGTTTCCCCCCAGGACGGGCCCAGCTGCCGATTTTCTCCGGTGTGCAGCACATACGGCAGGCAGGCAGTTGAACGGTTTGGCGCTCTTCTGGGAGGAGCACTCGCGGGAGACCGCATACTACGCTGCAATCCCTTTAATCCTCCCGGGAAAGATCCGGTCCCTGAAACAATTGCGGGAAAATAAATAACCGGCCCCGCAGAGATTATAATAAATAATCAGGAAACAATAATCGATAATAACCACAGACAGGTACAATACCTGAAGAATGAAATACCTGTTAATGAACGCAGGACAGACATATATCCCTTTGCACTATTTCAGACGGGAGTATCACGACGATGCTGTTGCAGAAATTTCTTATAGCCCTGATACCGGTACCTCTGTTTTATCTCATCTATTTCCGGTACTTCACATTCAAACCCGAATATATTAAGCACTTCGAGTCGTTTCTTTACGGCATCACCCTTGCCCTTGTAATAATCCTTGTGTCCCCTTTTATATACGCGGCAATCCCCTTTTCCGACATCTTCACGGACGCGTTCATCAAAGCAGCAGCTCTTGAAAAAATCGGCGCCTTTATGCTCATATATATTATTCACCGGTACTATCCGAATTTCAGTATAATGGAATCCGTGGTATCGGCAATGATGCTTGGAATCGGTTTTTCTCTGGTGGAAAATATTTTTTACGCCATGAACTACGGACAGTCAATCATCCTCATCCGCCTCATTGTATCGGTACCGCTGCACCTCACCACCTGCGGCTATATCGGGTACTACCTCGGGCTCAGTAAAATCAGCGACACCACGTTCTACCGTGCGGAATACACCCTGAAAGCGCTCCTGATCCCCATCATCCTTCACGGCACCTTTGACATGATACTCCTGAGTGGCGGCAGAGGGGTATATATCCTTATCCCCATGCTTCTTATCATGATAATGTTTCTTGAACTGATGATCGCCAATGCCCACAACATCCTTCCCCTGGACATACTGGACGCGATGAAGCTGCGATTTGAAGACTGGCTCACCATCAACAGGCAGCCGCGGTATGACAGATGGATCATGCGCTCCATGGGGACACCCAACACCGAGGTGGTCCCGTTTTTTAGAATTCATAAAAGTGCATTCCGCTGGATCCTCGTAGTACTGTTTTTTGGAGCTGCCGTGGTGCTGTTCCAGTACCGGGCCGACATAACAGCATACATGCGGGTAAGCCTTTCCATGGGAGAAAAGATTGTTGTGTTCGGAATTTTTCCCGCGTCAATAAGTATAACGCTCATTCTTGTGGGGGCGATAAATCCCCAGTTCTTTGAAGAAAGCATCATACGGATCCCGATAATTTCCGATGTGGTCGTAAATTTCGGGGACCGCATGGAGGAAACCTTTGTCACCTACCATATATCAACAGTTAACTGTTTCCTGAAAACCTCGGAGGAGCTCGGCATCGGCACAGAGATAGATATGACTCTGGAACTTCCTCACGCGGTATCACCGCCCCTCAAGGCAGTTGTTGTCTGGGAGAACTTCACCAACAGACGCGCGCCTCTCGGGTCAACCGTGAGGTTCAAGAAGCCTCCCTGGGAGTTCTATCCCTTCCTGATCCGTTATTATATTTTCCGTTTTATAAGGGGAATAATATTCAACCTTAAATTTCCCGGATTTGAAGCATTCCGGCGCTTATTTATGCGTCCCATAACAACAATGCAGAATGAAAAACTCTTCATGGCCGGATCGAAGATATTCAGGGAGGGTGACGCCGGGAACCAGTTTTACCTGATAAAAACAGGAAAGGTGATCTTTTATAAAAATAAATCTGAAAATGAAATAATTGTCATGGACACCATGGAGGCAGGGGAAATATTCGGAGAGATGTCAATAGTTGGCGATCATCCCCGCGCTGCCACGGCGGTCTGTGTAACAGACTGCGTCCTCGCGGTATCGGAAAAGGACAACCTTGACGCCCTTATACGGAACAATCCCGACTTCGCCATTTCCCTGATAAAGAAACTCGCCGACCGTGTAAACATGTCGGAAAAGATTTTATCGGAAAATATTAAACAGCTCCAGATGCAGAAAAAGGACAATGTCCGCTTTTTCCATGTCGCCATGATGCTGACCCTTGTGGGACTCGGCTACTCCCCGGTCGACGGGAATATCAACCTCAATATAAATCTGAAAAACATTGAAGAAGTACTGAAGCAGATGGATGATGAAACAGCAGCGGAGATAATAAACCTTGTTATGAAAAAACAGCAGAACCTGGTTGGCAGAGAATCCGATGTTGACGAGAAAATACTCGATGCCGTTCAGAAGATGTATGAGAAATACAATATTGATATTTCATACTGACAGCACCCGCACCGCGCACTCACGAAAAGGGCCCGGTATGAGAACCGGGCCCTTCGAATATCTGCTTCCTGATGAAGGCTGTCGTTACATCATTCAGCGTGCAAGATGCTTCATGCGTTTTCTGTTCCACACAAAAAGACCGCCGAGTACAAGCACCATTCCGCCGAGAATGCTGGTGAGCGCCTTATTGTTCTGCGCTTTCGCTATGAGATACGCCGCAAGCGCTGAACGATGGGAATCGCCTATCCTTCTGAGCTGAATTTTCTGTATCTGTATATTGGCGTCATATACATTCTCTTTGAACTTGTCATTCAGCCAGGTAAGAAAAATTGTGGTATCGCCCCCTGTAAGGTCGAGATTCATTGTGCCGTTCTGGTAATTCTCCGCACTTACCGGAATTCTCATCTCACCCGAAGTACCATTGTCTGTATCCACTTCGACTTCGAACTCCCTGTATCCCGGAGGCACTGTGCCGTAGTTTTTCGCCACAACAATCACTTCATATACCCCTGGCTGCAGATTGGTGAAGTTAAAACCGATTGTCTGATTTGACCAGTAGGTGCGAACAGAGTCGCCGTCCCAGAAGAAACGGCCGTCAACAAATGTGTACTGCGATGCAAGACGCTCAAGTGTTTCCCGCGGAGCGCGGTTTGACTGGTACTGCAGCTTCACCTGCTTGATCTCAATGTTTGCATCATACACATTCTCTTTATAGGCGTCATTGGTCCAGAGAAGATTGAGC
>JAKQCH010000295.1 GCA_029573825.1 Spirochaetota bacterium
CGGTTGTCCTGACCACAAATACGAAAACCGAAAAAACAACAACAATAACCGCTGCCACTATCACTGACAGAATAACCGTCAGGCTTCTCGGTTTTTTCCCAGAATTAGATTTCATATACGTACCTCTTTATTTTTTAGTTCATTCCCCTCTGCTGCTGCGACACACTATCAATACCTGTTATTCGCACACCTCCACATTAGAAAGAATCTGTGAAAAATAATATATCACCGGAATTAAAACAAGACAATTTTTATTTTATGTTGTTCATGTAAAATATTACAAATACAATATTTGACCACTTTTTTACAGGGGTAATCCATGCCCCTGGATAAGCAATAATGCATGTTTCTCCGCTAAATTTTTACCGATATATTGCAGGTGCTTCCCGCTGGCATCACATGACTGATACCGGTTTCTGCCACCATCAGTCACAATCATTGTAATTTGTATCAATGCAGAGTGCATTGATTAACAGAAAAAACCGGCACTCATCACAATCAGGGACTGCCCGGAATAGTAAAAGGCAAGGCTGATCCTGTTGTATTTCCAGGGGACCCTGAACCGGGCCACCGCAAGAATGATATCGGAAATATAAAAGAGCAGCGCCCCTGTGGTAAGCATCACGGCCTGGTTGTGACTGAATTCACTTCCCGAGAAGAGAGACACCGCCCTGTTCACCATGAGACTGATAATTATGATATAGAACAAAACCGGCACCTTCATGGCATCAAGTCCCGGATACAGGAACCGGTATATTACGATCCCCAGGAGGAGCAGTATCCCGCCGCTTATCAGGTCTATGGAGTGAAATCCGTTAAACACTGTCAGCACAATCGCGTACGCGACATGGCCGAGAAGAAACAGTACAAGCCCTATTCTGAAAGCGCGGGGCGACTGGAACATCAGCGCCATATCACCGCCGAAGCAGAGGATCAGACCGGATAAAAGTGCAATGGTTATATCCGCCCGGAAACAGCCTGTTCTGAAGAATGAATAAAGAAGAATTATAACGAGAAGAGATGATGCAACAGGTTTAATTCTGTATATCGCCTTTCTGTTGTTGGCAAATTCCGCCCTGATAAGAAATGTCACAACAACGGCAAGCACTGCGATAATCCCAGTATAATAAATCATATACAGCTCCCCACACAAAAATTTTAATTATTATCTTACTGATCGAAAGAAATTGCAATTTTTTTTTAACAATAAGGGGTGAAAAGTTGAAAGGCCCCTACACCAGATACGGGATTGTTACCGGCCCCCAGGGGACCACGGCGATACTTTCATTGTTCAGCGATTTTTCTTTCAGGATGGACGAAAGTCCGGCGGGGGAATGGATTGGTTCCATGTGGGCATACCGGACATGGGAGGCGGGAAGTCCGGAATAGAGATACACATTTTTTTCGGTAAGTATCTGCGCGAGCTTCTGCACCTGCCACTGCTCTATCATGGAAAATCCCGGGCCATTAATCATGGCAAGCAATTCCTCCGGCGTTTCCCCTATGCCGAGGATTTCATGGAATGGGCTGCCCGTGGGAACGCCGTCAGAGCATTCAGCAACACAGTATATATCACCCCCCTCTTTCACGATTGAGGACACAGCGGATATTCCCTTTACCGCCTGGTACAAATTCCGGTCAAGGGGAAATCCGCTATTGGTGGTCACCACCACGTCGAATGGAGCCTCGCATGGAAACATTGACTCCTCCCGTACCGCCGCCGATCCCTTCCGGTGTGATTCAATACAGTCACCGGAAAAAAATCCTGTAATGCGCTTCATGCCGTCAAGGGTGACATGAACGGAAAAGTCAGGGGGGGATAACGCCACTGCGCTTCCCGCCATTTCCTGCAGGGGGTTCCCGTCAAGTACACCCCATGCCGCGGAGGGGTCCGCAATCATCATGGCGCTGTGAAAATCCATTATTGTCGCAATTCCCGCGACACCTGGGAGGACACTCTTGGGACCGCCGCTGAAACCCGCAAAAAAATGCGGCTCAATAAAACCCACGGTAATCTTTCTGTCCGCCGCAACATAATGGCGGTTAAGAAAAATCTCCCTTCCACGGGAATCACAGCCGACTGACACCATGTCCTCCTCACTGAACGCATCATGGTTAATCACGCTGACAGACTCCACAATGTCCGTACCAAGCATCCGCTGAAGTTCATTCTGCGGAACAGCGTTGTGGCTCCCGGTCCCCACGAGCACCGTGATATTACTGCGTTTCACATGATCCAGTTCCTTCAGTATCCATGGCAGTATTCTGTCATTGGGAACGGGGCGGGTATTGTCGCTTATCACGATCACCAGAGACTCACCTGCCCGTATGCATTCCCGAAGAGGGGCCGAACCTGTGGGGTTTCTGAATGAATCGAATGCGGCAGCGGCCTCATCATCCAGGGGCTTCCCGAAGCGGGGCTCTATGCACAGCGTCCCGGGAGGAAAATCCATTTCCAGAAAATTTTTTCCGTATGGCAG
>JAKQCH010000296.1 GCA_029573825.1 Spirochaetota bacterium
TAGTCGCCTTCTGAAAACTTTTCCGCGAAGTCCAGTGTTTCATTGATGGGGCCGGTAATCTTTTTGGATATTATTGCGACAATGACCAGCGTGACAATAATTATCACCCCCCCCAGAAAGAGGATAAGCTTTCTCACTTTACTCAGATTTTTTTCAACCTCAAACAGAGGTTTCGCGAGGCGGATTACCATGCTACCGGACTTCTCCGCGAAATACAGCATATCAGTCCGCAGCGTATTGCTGTACCTGATTGAATCACCGGTTCCGGTATCGAAAGCGCTGCTGATCTCATTTCTGGTCCGGTGATTATCCATTGTGTCCACACTGCCGACTTCCGAATCGGCGACAACGGTCCCCTGATTGTCCACGATGGTGATCCGCAAATTGATCACCTCGCCCAATTTCTTAATTTTTTCCATGAGTGCGCGGTTAGCAGTGAGGGGAACTCCTCCCTGAAGTTCACTCGAGAGAGAGAGCTCAATAAATCCGATCTTTTCGGACATTCCGTTTTTCAGGATATTCAGATGGGTTTCCCTGACAAGGTCGTTAAAAAATACCAGCAGGAAGAGTACAAGAAATACAATGAGGACAGTGTAGGACAATGTTATTTTGTTGCTGATCTTTTTGAGCATTATAGCACCATCATCCCTGCAGTGTGTTACATATCCTTTATTCCGTATCCAACACCGGAAAATGTCGAGATCATTTCCTTATATTTCCCAAGCTTTTTCCTCAGGTGCATGACGTGTACATCAATTGTCCTGTCCACCACATATACATCGTCGCCGCGGATGCTATCAATAATATTATCACGGGTAAAAACCTTTTCGGGATACTTCATAAAAAGATGCAGTATTTCGAATTCGGTCCTTGTAAGCTTAACCGGTTTTCCATCCACCTTAAGGGAGTACTTGTCAGGAAACAGCTCAATCCCCTTACAGCTCAGCACCTTATCGACGGATTCTTCCGCAGTGGGGTCAGTTCGTCTCAGTACCGCCTTGACGCGGGAGACCATCTCCTTGACGCCGAAGGGTTTGGTGATGTAATCGTCGCCGCCCAATTCCAGTCCCAGAACCTTGTCGAACTCCTCCGACTTCGCGGAAAGAAATATTATCGGAAGTGTTTTATAGTGTTCGCTGGAACGTATCATCCGGCAGAAATCATACCCGTCAATACCCTGCATCATTATATCCAGAACAATAAGGTCAGGCTTATTCTTTGATATTCCCTCAAGGGCCTCTTTCCCGTTTAGGAAGCAGTATACGTCAAACCCTTCCTTCTCGAGATTGATCTTCACAATCTCAAGAATATCTTTTTCATCATCAATTACGAATATTTTCTTCTTCATAAATTGTATCCCGCCACCCTTAATGAGATCAACATTATTCAGCATACATGTTGCTCCGGATGTCAAGAGCATTTCACTTTCAGGAAGAGAGCAGCTACTGTTCAGCGCCATGACGTATGTCCTTTCCTTCGATATAGTATATTGATCTTTCCGCAATATTGGTGACATGATCGCCGATACGCTCAAGAGATTTCGCCACCATGATCAAACCGAGGGCCTGTGAAACAGTATAGGGGTTCTCGATCATGTATGAAAAGAGCTCACGATAAACCTGAAGATTCAGTTCGTCAATTTCATCGTCTCGCTTAATAACCTCCCGCGCACGATCCGCGTCCTTTTCGGAAATTGCCGCGAAAGCGTCCTTTATCATTTCCACTGCAATCGATGCCATGCGCGGAATGTCGACCAGGGCCTTCATCGTGGGCTTGCCGCTGAGACGGATACACTCCTTCGCTATATTTGAGGAAAGGTCCCCTATCCTCTCCAGGTCAGTATTTGATTTCAAAATGACAAGAACAAGCCGCAGAAACACCGCCGCAGGTTGACGGGTCACCAGAATCCTGATGCACTCTTCATCAATCTCTTTTTCCAGAGTATCAAGGGCAGTATCCTGCTCAATGACCTTTTTCGCGAGATTCATATCGGAAGTTTTCAGCGCTTCAACCGACTTCGTTACCGCTTCAATCGCAAGGTCCGCCATCTTAAAAACTTTAATTGTGACATTTTCCAGTTCCTGCTCAAAGTGTGTCGCCATCCATTCCTCCTCAGCCGAATTTTCCGGTAATATAGTTTTCTGTCATTTCAAGATCAGGTTTCGTAAAAATAACATCGGTGCTGTTCAGCTCGATCAGGTCGCCGATATAAAAGAACGCGGTATAATCGCTTACCCGCGCCGCCTGCTGCATATTGTGCGTCACAATGACAATCGTGTACTTTGCCTTGAGGTCCTGAATCAGCTCTTCAATTTTCTGGGTCGATATAGGGTCAAGAGCGGAGGCAGGTTCATCCATAAGAATTATTTCCGGTTTCACCGCGATTGTACGCGCGATACAGAGACGCTGCTGCTGTCCCCCGGAAAGTCCCATTGCGGACTCGTTGAGCCTGTCCTTCACCTCATCCCAGAGCGCCGTGCTTTTCAGCGACTGCTCCACAATACTTTCTATTTCATACCTGTTTTTTAATCCGTTAATTTTGAGTCCATAGGCAATATTTTCATATATTGATTTGGGGAAAGGATTTGACTTCTGGAACACCATTCCTACTCTTCTCCTGAGGCCGGTAATATCGTACCGGTTCCCTGTGATCGATTCATTGTCGATGAGGATATCCCCCTCGGTCCTGGTATTGGGGATTATATCATTCATCCTGTTCAGGCACCGGATGAAAGTGGACTTTCCGCATCCCGACGGACCGATGAGAGCGAGTACTGAATTCTCACGGACTGAGAGCGAAATATTTTTTATTGCCGGCTTATCTCCATAGTAGAAGGTCAGGTTATCAACCCTGATTTTTTCATTCATTGTTTCTTCCTCTTTTTCCGTATGATACAGCGCCGCACATTTTGCAGCATCCTGACTTCTTACTACTGCATGTTTCACAACAGGTTATTAAAAATATTTCAATGTTTCATAAAGGGATTATTGATAATATGTAAAGATTTTGTTAATTTTCCCTTCCCCATAATAAAATCCGAAGTTTGTGGACCTTCATCAGAAAAATGGTGGCAGAATTATACCTCATATAGTACTGTTACCTCCTGAACTTCACAATCCTGAAACATGTAATGCATTCTGCCTTACACATGTTGTAATTTACATTATTCTTTTCAGCAGGAGGTGTACCAGTGTCTTTGAAAACAAAGCTGATCGGCGCCGTGGCAACGGTGCTCATCATTATGGGAGTATTCGTGTACTTCAGATATTTTTTCACCTATGAACAGCGGAACGTTGTCCGCCGCCAAATTGATTCTATCACCGGACAAAATCTTACCATCACGATATTCGGCTGGGACGGAAGGATCATAAAGCAGTGGAGCGGAATCAAGAAAGTCAGTTCCGGGAAAGACCTTAAATATTATACATATTTCTATACAAAAGATGGGAAATACGTGCAGATCCCCGCATCGGTGTGGTATATCGCTGAAGAGAAGTGATATGCTCACAGGCGGCGTTCAGTTTATTAAAGGTATCGGCCCCAAAAAAGCTGAAGTACTAAAGAAGGAAGCCGGGATTGAAACAATGGAGGACCTTCTCTATTACATGCCCCGGCGGTATCTCGACCGTTCCGACTTCAGAGCAATACAGGACTGCAGCGTCAATGAAGTTGTCACCGTGTCGGGTACAATACGCAGGTGCGCGATCGCGGGAGCGCGGCGACGTTTTCTTGAGGTTGTCATCGATGACGGCACCGCCTCCCTTCATGGCGTTTTCTTCGGCGGCATTAATTACCTCCAGAAAATACTGCAGCCCGGTGAAACGGTGCTCTTTTCAGGGAAGGTTGACTACTACCGTCACCTTCAGATGGTGCACCCTGACTTTGATTTTATAGATGAACATTCGAAAGTGCAATCCATCAATACCGGGAGAATAATCCCGCTCTACCGTTCCTCTGAGAAGCTGCGGAGCAGCGGATTCGATTCCAGGGGTTTCCGCAGGGCCATCAGGAATATAATCGATCAGCACCTCCATGAGGTGAAGGAACCCCTCGATCAGGCACTTCTTGCACGGTACACGCTGCAGCCACTGAATGAAGCCCTCTTCGGGCTTCATTTTCCCGAAACCATTGAAGCAGCTGAAGCCGCACGAAGGCGCCTCTCCTTCAATGAACTTTTCTTTCTTCAGTTTTACCTCGCGCTTTCACGGAAACACATGGAGGAGGAGTCACGGCCGCGAAAAATGAAAGCTGATGCTGCGGCAGTTGAACAATTCATCGCGTCGCTCCCCTTTTCTCTCACAAAGGACCAGCTCCGTGTCATTGATGAAATCCGCGAAGACCTTAACAGGCCCCATCCCATGAACAGGCTCCTCCAGGGGGATGTGGGTTCAGGTAAAACAGTGATTGCCATGGCGTCCTCGCTCTTTGCCCTCAGCAGGGGACAGCAAGTTGCGGTCATGGCCCCCACCGAGGTGCTTGCCGGGCAGCATTACCTGAATTTTTCAGCGATGCTTCCCGGCACGGCAACCACGGCACTTCTCACCGGAAGCATCCAGAAAAAAGAAAAAACGGAGATTTACCGCGGGATCGAAGACGGCAGCATCGGCATAGTAATCGGGACCCACGCGTTGATTCAGGGGGACGTAACATTCAAAGACCTAGGCCTTATCATCATTGACGAACAGCACCGTTTCGGCGTCGAACAGCGAGCGGCACTGCGCGGCAAAGGGGAAAACCCCGACCTTCTGGTTATGACAGCAACCCCGATACCGCGTTCACTGTCCCTGACCCTGTATGGGGACATGGACTCGTCATATATCCGTGAAAAGCCCGCTCTCAGGGTCCCGGTCAATACTATTGCCCTGGGGGAGTCCCGCATATCCGGCGTGTATAAATCCGTGCGGAAATATGTTTCACGCGGCCAGCAGGCATATTTCGTGCTGCCGCTTATCGAAGAGTCGGAGAAGATCGACCTGAAGTCCGCGGTACAGACGTTCGAAGAATTACAGCAGGAATTCCCGGAATTCAGGATTGAACTTCTCCACGGGAAAATGCCTCCCGCGGAAAAGGAAGCCATCATGCACCGCTTTAAAAACCATGAGGCTGACATTCTCGTGTCCACAACAGTCATTGAAGTGGGTGTTGACAT
>JAKQCH010000298.1 GCA_029573825.1 Spirochaetota bacterium
CTTACCTGGGTTATCGGCATGGTATAACTCCTTATCAGAATTCTTTATTGCAGCCACTGCACATTCAATCGAACGGGAACCTGCTGTAACCTGCCTGTACGGCTTGTATGCTGATTTCAATTAGCTTCTTTTTATTATCGAGCATATTTTCGATACTCTTTAATACCGCATCAAGTTTAAGAACATTCGTCAACTTGATGAAACATCCCAGCATAACCATATTCGCAGAACGTTCATTTCCGATTTCGAGGGCGATATCATTCGCCGGAACGGGAAACATATCCACATCCCCCCGGTAGGGCACAGAATCAATCAGACTTGAATTATAAATCATCTGCCCACCCGGTTCAAGGCGGTTTATAAAGGATACCGCAGACGGCTGATTCATTGCGACGACGAAATCAGGAGATGACGCTACCGGGGAGGCAATTTCCTCGTCGGATATACTTACCGTACAATTTGCAGTTCCTCCCCTCACCGCCGCCCCATAGGATGGCAGATACACAACATTAAAATCTTCTAACATCGCGGCATTACCAAGGACATTGCCGATTGTCAGAACGCCCTGTCCCCCTGACCCGGCAAACATTATTTTCACTATCATTGACATCACCCTCTCTTCCGTCTGTCAGCAAGAACTCCCAGAGGAAACTCCTTTGACATAACTTCATCTATCCATTTGTGCGAGGCTATTGATGACATTTTCCAGTTCGTTGGACAAGGCGACAGCACCTCAATTATCGAATACCCGAGCCCGTCAACCTGTACCTGAAACGCGGTCCGTATCGCTTTTTTTGTTTTCAGAACTGCCGCGGGACTGTTCACCGCAACTCTTTCCGCATAGGTAACACCGGGAAACTGCGCAACAACATCAGTAATGTGAAGCGGATATCCGTCAAACTGGGGGTCGCGTCCCCCGGGCGATGTTGTCGTTTTCTGTGTTAACAGCGTTGTTGGCGCCATCTGGCCCCCTGTCATGCCATACACTGCATTATTGATAAATACAACACAAATATTCTCACCCCGGTTTGCTGAATGAATTGTTTCCGCGGTGCCGATTGCGGAAAGGTCTCCATCCCCCTGATAGGTAAACACAAAAAGTTCCGGTTTTGCTCTTTTCACACCTGTGGCTATCGCGGTCCCTCTGCCATGGGCGGACTCGATCACATCAATGTCAAAGTATTTGTATGCCAGCACCGCGCACCCGGCCGGGTTGACACATATCGCACGTTTCCCCAGATCCAGCTCTTCAAGTACTTCCGCAACAAGCCTGTGCACAACACCATGTCCGCACCCGGGGCAATAGTGCGTTGACACATCTTTCTTATAATATTTCGGCCATTTATTCTTTAATTTCATAGGGATCCCTTCTTTTGTTTCTGGTATTCCCGGTACATTATGCGGGCAAATTCCACAGGGGTCGGAATAACGCCGCCGGGACGCCCGTGAAAATGGATATCAACACTTCCCTCAACGGCCAGCCTCACATCTTCAACCATCTGTCCCGTACTCATCTCAAATACAATAAGCTTTCTCACCCGCTGGGCGATATCCTTAATAATTTTTGAAGGAAATGGCCACAGTGTGATTGGCCGTATAAGACCAACTTTTATCCCGTCTTTTCTGACACGCTTAATCGCCCCCTTGGCAATGCGTGCGGTTGTTCCATAAGCTATTGCGACAACATCAGCATCATCAACCATATACGATTCGTAGCTGACCTCGTTCGCCTCGATTTCCTGATACTTCCGGTATAACTTCCAGTTATGCCGCTCCATTTCACTTGTGTCGAGTATCAGGGAAGCGAGATATCTGCTGTTACCGTTTCCTCTTCCCTTTAAGGCCCATTCCTTTTCCACAGTGTCCTCAATTTTATCCGGAAACACAACGGGCTCCTTCATTTGTCCCATCATCCCGTCCCCGAGAATCATTACCGGTGTACGATACTTATCAGCCACGTCAAAGGCTTTTCGCGTTAAATCGGCAATTTCCTGAACGCTCGCCGGAGCGAATACGGGAGTTCTGTAGTCACCGTGTCCTCCCCCCCTGGTTGCCTGAAAATAATCCCCCTGAGCAGGAGCGATATTCCCGAGACCGGGCCCTCCCCGCATTACATTAACAATCACCGCCGGAAGTTCAAAGCCCGCTAAAAATGAAATCCCTTCCTGTTTGAGGCTGATACCGGGACTTGATGAGGATGTCATGGACCGCACTCCTGTTGCAGAAGCACCGATAAGCATATTTATTGCCGCCGTTTCGCTTTCTGACTGAATAAACACCCCTCCGGCATTGCGTATATTCCCTGCCATGTACTCGCCAAGTTCATTCTGGGGGGTAATCGGATATCCGAAATAGCACTTGCACCCGGCCCTGATTGCAGCTTCGGCAAACGCATGATTTCCACTCATAAATACTTTATTCACCATACACCTCTATCGCGACTTCAGGGCACACAAGTGTACACATCATACACCCGATACATTCCGCTTCCTCTGAAGGTTCAGCGTAATGATAGCCCATTTTATTTAAACCGCTTGAAGAGCGCAGTGCTCCATGTTTGCAGTATTCTATGCAGAGATTACACCCCTTGCATAATGATTCATTTACAACAACTTTACACTGTTTCTTTGCCATTGGATATTTTCCATTAATTTTCAACATTCCTGGGAATCCAGCAGGTATTACACTTTTAGTATAGCACAATAATATACGGAATATTTGCCATAATTGTAAAAGTTTATTTATGTTTTGGTTATTACGATTTTTGTCAAAGATTTTTTATTTTTTTCCTTTCCTTATAGCTTTTTAATTGAATATGCTCACACTGCAGCATATCATATACGCGAATCATCAGGAACAATGACAGAGAAAGAAATATTCATACGGAAGGCAATCCCCGGGGACATTATCAGGATATCTGAAATGGAATCCACAATTTTTCATTCCCCATGGAGCATCAGCAGCCTGGAAAAAGAACTTACCGCGTCTTTTTCATTTTTCCTCGTGGCAGAAACCAGAGACCGTGATATAATCGGGTATATTACAGCCTGGAATATCCACGGGGAAGTCCAGCTCAATCGCATTGCCGTCATTGACAACAACAGGAGAACAGGTGTCGGGACAATATTATTTAACGCGCTGCTCAAAGAGTGTGATCCCCATCATCCCGAAAAAATACTTCTTGAGGTTCGCGAATCAAACACTTCAGCAAGAAGTTTTTACCGTACATTGGGTTTTATCGAAAATGGCTTCCGGAAAAATTATTATCGTGACGACAATGCTGTCCTGCTTGAATATATCCCGGTGAAGGGCCAAAAAATGTAATTGACCGCAGATGAAAGAAATCAGATATATCGTATTGCAAGTATCCAACATCGAATGATTATTTAAAATCCCGCACTTTCCTTTTACATTGAATTTTTCACCTGAATGGAGTATCATTGTATGAAAATTATTTACTGCAGCAACCCCCAGGGATCACTATCAAAAATATACACGCTGTTAAAAGAAACAATTGCGGACATGTATATTATTTCCGGCAATCTTCTCGATACTCCCTTTTACTCCCATGACCTCGCACATGAATATGAAATGCTCCAGAACACACTCCTGTCGAGAAGAAGCTCCGATGATCCGCAGCCGCTCACTGCGTTCGCTGCATCTTTATCAGCAAACAAAGCAACACCCGCCACACTAAAAAATGAAAGTGAGCAATACCTGACACTTACCGCAAGGGCGACTGAAAGCATAAAGAAAAAATATACCATGCTCGAAAAGATATTATCTACAAAACCATACGCCAGAATTTTTATATTACCCGGACACGATGACATCAATCCTGCTGAAACAGATGTACAGGAGAGAAGCATACATTATACTGCGATTTCAGCTGCCCCCTTTACAATTGCAGGTTTAGGAGGAGACAGCTTCCATTCACCATCATTCCCGGAATCACTGTGCCTCTATAATGACACCAGCAAATATGAAGAGGCTGTTCACGCATTTCTTTCTGAAACACATCCTGATATAATCTTTTCGCACCTCCCTCCCTCCGGTGTTTTTAAAAACTCCCCGCGATCATCCGAATCCCTGAAATTATACTGCCGCGACAACGATGTTCTGCTCTGCGTCTCGGGATATGCCCATGATGACTGGGGTCTTATCACTGAGAATGATACCACGTTCATACATGCGCCGTCATTCGGTTCTGATATTAACGGCGGTGAACACCACGGTGACGGCGGTTTTTTTTACGAGATTGACATGCCCGATGACAGAATCTCACGCTGCAAACTTCAGAAACTTGTGAAAGACCGGGTGTATGATATCGCGTCATATTCCATATCGGGAAATACTGTTACAGAATCTATAATTGACAACAACAGATACAATGCCCTGAAAAATGGGCAGCCATTTGATATCCGCACAGAAAAATACGAACACATTCCCGAGATCAGACGATTTAAGGATATCCGGAACTTTTTCAAAATTTACCAGACAGAACATACAGAAAAAAAGATTTCACAGCTCGTATCAGCCCTCGAGAAGATGGGTGATGAATTCAGCGATGTCGCGCTCGATCTTGTTGGTTCTGCAAACCTTGGACTGGCACAAAAAAGTTCAGACCTGGACATGGTACTCTACATTCGAAGCCCGGAAGCGGCATGCTTTGATGAAGAGACAGTGTGCGACCGTTTCGGCCATGCTGAAGAGCGGATCCGGGAAATTCTGAAGGATGCGGTTGAATTCGAAATAATTGACACCATCAATCTCGATCTGGTCGAGGAGAGCATCCGCGAGCTTGACTACACCAGCTCGTCCCTGCAGCGTTTTATTGTGTACCGGTCCATGTGCCGGCCGGTTAACTACAGGGTAATTGCTCCCGCAGAGGACCTCCTGAACAGCAACATGTCCCTGCGCCGAGAAATTGAGGAAACCATGAGTGAATACCTCCAGGTTTTCGGCACTACCAAGGACACCACAAAGTCCTTTGATAAATACCGCATGAGAATCCAGACTTTGGGAGTTGACATTCCTGAAGTACTTGAAAAAAAGATAAGAAATTTTCTCCAGAAGGATTAGCAGTAATGATGAAAATCAATAACGCATATTACCTGTTGAGTTCAGTCAAAGCACAGGACTTCCCCGACCTTCCCCACCCGGAATTCGCGTTCCTCGGAAGGTCCAATGTCGGAAAATCATCCCTCCTGAATATGGTTACGGGACAGAAAAATCTCTGCCGGGTCGGCCAGAAACCGGGAGTGACGAAGGCAATTAATTTTTTTATTATAAACGAAAACCTCGTATTCGCGGACCTGCCGGGGTTCGGCTATTCGAAACTGCCAAAAGATGTTAAGGGAAAATTCCTGCCGCTGATCAACAATTATATTGCCATGAGGAATAACCTGAAACTGGTTTTTCTTCTTGTTGATATCCGGCGTGTTCCGGGAGAATATGAACGTGAAATAGTAATACAATGCACCGAACGCCGTGTTCCCGTTGCGATAATAGCTACCAAATGCGACAAGTTTTCAAACAATCAGCTTAAAAATAATTCCCGGATTATTGCTTCATCCCTTGAGATTGAAACAGATTCAATATTCCTTTCTTCGTCAAAATCACGTATGGGAAGAGATGATATTTTAAATCTCATTGAAGACTACCGGTAGCACTACCGGCCATCCCTCCTGAAACTTTTAACGGCATCCACAACGGAATTTCTTTTTCTGTCATAATGCTTTTTCTCTCCGCCTGCTTCAACAATGAAAATATTCTCCCGGTCAACAAAGAGCGCCACCGCGTAAATATAATCTTCAGCATTATATCGAATGCGGTACTCAGTATACCGGCCCTGCAGGTTTTCCGGCGTGGCGATTTCTTTTACCGACACTTCATGATAACCGTTCGATGTAAGGTAGTGCTTCACGGTATCACTCCACATGGCGATATCACCATAGGGCTCATTTTTTATACTGCGGGCCTTTATTCGTATGCTGTCGGAAGAGACAAATTTTATCAGCTGCTGCTCTTTTTCGAATTTTGCGAATCCTTCAGGTGTCCCCATGGAATACCGTGTTGTCTCGCACGCAACTGATAATAGAACTGCAATGCCAATCGCAAATAGTATTTTATATTTCATAATGTCCAACCTGTTGTAAGAAGTCTCTCTTGCATGTACTCATAAGGAATCATCAGAAATCCTGTATAAGGCTGTGTATACCCATCTTCCGGATCCATTCCCACCGGGTATCGACATTTTTTTTCGTCACCGCACCGGAACTCCTGTTTATATACACCTGTATCTCCGGCAGCGCAACCCGGTCCCGGTAATAAAACATCTGCCCTTTGATGCTTTCCACTTCAACAATGACCTTGCCCAGCTCCTGTTCAACCGAAAGCGTATCCGAAAGCTGTGAACTGCTGAAAATATCTTTCAGATCATGAAGCAATTTCTTTTTTACTTTCAGCTGTGTCTTCAAATCAAGAAGCATTTTTGAAACATCCTGACGGGACTGGTTCTCTTCTGAAACATACCCCATACGTGAAATATCAGCCTTCAACTGAGCCTCTCTTCCCTTTGGGAGCCGCAAATCAATTCGATTATTTGAAAAGAACTTCACATATCCGCCATTTCTCTTCGCAAAATCCCGCAAACTTTCAATGACCGCATCGGGATCACCCGCTGTTAATGAATACCTGTAATTAAAGATTACTTCTGCATCGGAACTGAAAGCTGTTCCCCCGAAGAGCATTATAATAAAAAACAACGATATTCCCAGAAACCCGATTCGTTTCATTTTTCATACCCCACGGTGCTCAAAAATTTATCAATTGCCGCTTTATTGTTTTTGTAGATATCATCATTGTCAATACGGGTTTCAAAAATTATAATTTTTTTATCCGCCATTCCAAAAGCCGCAATATAGCTGGATGAGTCGCTTAATATGATCCGGTATGCATCAAAGTTCAGGCCGTTCTTTCCTTCAACGGTATGACGTCCCGCAACCTTGTATTTTCTATTTTCGATGTCGATAGCAAACGCTTCATTCCAGAACTTCCTGTCTGCGGGGGGATAATTCTCTACAGTTCCAATACGCATCGAAACAGTCCGGGAGGGGTTCTGAAAAAGATACGGTCCCCTTCGCTCAAAGAATTCATCTTTCAGCAGAAAGAATCCCTGTGGATTGGTATACGATACGCCTGCATCGATCTCATATATCGACCGCTGCCCGGGACTCAGCTGCGCAATCCATTTAAAAGGAGATGATATATACTGCCGGGCAGTATCGCGTACAATTGCTTCAAGATCAAGGGCAATGGTCGATAATGTCGCACGGTCGCGGAGATAGTTGACTTGCACGGTATATGAATCAATGGTTGTGTTGAGCCGTGCAATTTCGCGCAGCACCTTAACCCGTTCCTTGACCTTATCAACCCGCTTAAGAAGCTGATACAGTCTCTCACGCACCTTTTCTGCAGTCTTCAGACGGAGGCTGATATCACTAAACTGCATTGTGACATCAGAGGCTGATACCACTTTGTGAAGAACGGTGCCGAGTTTTTCCACATCTTTCGTTGCTGCATCAAAACTATCCACAGGGATACGGAGTATGATATTTGCCCTTCGGTATGAATCTGAAGTGTTCACAGCCTGAAGAAAGCCCTTATACCGCTCAACAATGCCCTCAACATCCTTAATCGTATTTTTCACGCTTTCGACACTGATGCGATACTTTCCGTCATATATGACCATTCGCTGCTGCGCTTCATTTTTCTTTCCGGTAGCGGGAGCATCATCCATGGCCGCAGATTCCCTGTCTGCGTCACTATACCTCCTCATGCCGCCGGCAGCCTCCCGCCGTCTTTCCTCTACTGCCGCAGGTGCCCGGTAATAATTCCGGTCAGATCTTTCTGATGGAGCACCGCCGATAGAACGGCCGGCACAGGCAGAATATACTGCAATTATAACCAGCAGCAGTAACACAGGTAAATGCTTACACAATTTCACCATCGTCAGTATCTCCTTCCATGAATGCAATACCTTCATAAATAAGTGTCTTAATACGGATATCCTAACACGTTTTCATATCGTTGTATTGTATCGTTTACAGTAATACTATATGAAGTTTTATTGAATGCGTCAATTATAATTCGTCATTTTCCGGATTCCTCACCTATCAGTTAAATCACGTGACGGAAAGAGAACGAAGAGTTAAACAATCATCAATAACGCGGTCCGGCTGCGAGGAATTAATAGCAGCCGGCTTTTAAGCGGAGAACTGCGAAAGCTTATTTATCAACATCTTTAAATCTGTGTCATGAGGTACATAATCCGGCTTGCCTTATTCCCCGGCATCAGGGATATCAGGTAGGAAGTAATACTTGAACGGCCGGCCTCTTCGGCATTTGAATCGATCTGACGCAGAACATCAATTATAAGAGAGTCCTCCCACTTCACCATGATCTCAACGGCCTTTTGCGGCTGGATACTTTCAATTTTCTGTGCAAGCACCCGCACATTTTTCGCATAACCCTTATATCTGTTCTTTTCAATGGCAAGCTTTTTCTTTTCCAGTTCAAGACCTTTTTTCATTTCCCGTAATTTTTCCCGCTCCGCATCAAAAGATTTCTCACCCTCAACAAGCTTGGCCTCCCTGCGGTCCAGCTCCTCAATGCGCTCCTGGAGTTTCACCTTCTGCTGCTCAAACTCTTCCCTGGCGACAAGGGACGGTTCATCACCCCGTGCTTCAAGAACAGACTCGGGCTCCTGCGAATAAACTCCCCCCAGGGTTCGTGATATATCAATAAGACCTATATGATCAATCCATGCCACAAACACCCCGACTATAAAAACGAGAAGCAGCAGCAAATAAATAACCTTTGATTTATCAGAAACTCTCGGCATATCCGTACTCCTTGACTAACTCGCTGGTAGAATTGGTTTTCCCAACCGCCGGAAGCGGAAAAGGAAACTCATTATACACATACTGACCGCCGTGATGCAACCGGCAAAAGAAATAAAATTCTGTTTAACAACACCTGTAATACACATTACCGGTTTCGTTGATACGAATCAATCACCCGGTTTACATAATTCTGCGTTTCCGCATACGGAGGTACCCCGTTATGCCGGTCCACGGCGCCTTCTCCCGCATTGTATGCAGCAAGAGCCTTCCTGAAATCGCCATTATATCTATCCAGAAGCTGCCTCATAAGCTGGACCCCTCCCCGTACATTCTCCTCCGGTATAAACGGGTTCTCAACCCCCAGCTGACGCGCAGTTGCTGGCATAAGCTGCATCAAACCCATTGCGCCCCGCGGAGATACCGCTGAAGGATTATATGACGATTCAGTTTCAATTATCGCGTTCACAAGACCTGCGGGAACCCTGTTCGCATTGGCATACTCCCTCGCCATGGTCTGTATTTCTTCAATGGACATGTGACGTGCATCCGTGCGGTTGAGCTGCCCTATCGCACCGGACTCCGGAACAGTTCCATCATGTTCCCGCACCCGCTGTGAAACCTGTTCTTCAAAACTGCGCCCCTGTGTTTCACGCAGTTGGGCAGACTGCTGATTTTGATTATGTCTCATTGATTTAAAACGAGACCGGATTTCATTAATCCGCTGCATTACCGCAAACATATCTTCCATCATACAATACTCCTCACTGCATGGATTGCAGCATTTTTCTCACATATAGTTTCTGGTTCGCGTCATCATTTTCTTTCGCGATTTCCCTGTTCACTTCGTACTGGTACTCCTCCCACTGCCGTTCCTTCAGCCGTTCCACGACTTTCTTTTCGCGGGATGCCTCAACAAGCTTCAACCGTACACGGCTGATTTCACCTTCCATACTGTCAATCCGGTCCTGCGCTGCATCAATTACCTTGTTGGCAAAATCAACATATCGCTCGAACATCGCCGATTCAGAATAGGTGAACTTCCCGCTTTTAAGTTTAAAAGTAAATTTTTCTCTCTCAACAGCGATCTTCCGGCGGTATTCCTCCTGCTTCATCCTCTCCGCATTCTGAATATTGAGCAGGGCTGCAAGTTCATTCTTGACCTCTTTTTCCCTTGTCTCGCGGATATCAAGAAGCTTCTGCAGTTTGAACTGATATCTCTTCATTGCGCGAAACCAATGGTAAACGCCATTGAACAGTATATACTCATCGTGTTATCTCCGAACCGGCGCGAAATACGGGGCCGGCTGCGCGCCCTCGCCTCTCAACGGCGATTTCTCTTCTTTTTTGAAATACTTTATCAGCCGCTGCCGTATTGCACGGAAGCTATCCTGTTCGTATATTTCCTGCCGGAGAAAAGAATTCAGTTCATCTATCATATCTATAGCAGCATCCACATTGGGATTCGCCCCCCGCGCATAAGCGCCAAGATTGATCATATCCTCCGCGTCACGGTATGCCGCAAGCAGTTCACGGAAACGATTCGCCGCCGCCGCATGCTCCTTGTCAATGACGTCTTTCATACACCTCGACAATGAGCCAAGAACGTCAATCGCGGGGTAATGGTTCCGGTGGGCCATTTTTCGGTCCAGAACAATATGTCCGTCAAGAATACCGCGCACTGCATCTGAAATCGGCTCGTTCATATCATCCGCTTCAACAAGAATGGTATAAAAACCTGTTATACTGCCTCCCGCTTCCCTGGTCCCGGAACGCTCGAGGAGCCGCGGCAGGAGTGAGAAGACCGAAGGGGGATATCCCCGTGTCGCAGAAGGCTCACCGATAGCGAGCCCCACTTCACGCTGTGCCATGGCGAAACGCGTTACCGAATCCATCAGTAAATTCACGTCTTTCCCCTGGTCCCTGAAATATTCAGCAACGGAATGCGCCAGAAACGCGCCCCTGATCCGGACCATAGGGGGCTGGTCCGACGTGGCTACTATCACCACAGACCGTTTCAGGCCGTCTTTTCCCAGTTCCTTATCGACAAAATCCCTTACCTCTCTGCCCCGCTCACCAATCAGCGCAATCACATTCACGTCCGCGTCAGTATAGCGGGCCATCATCGCAAGGAGCGTTGATTTACCGACTCCCGAACCAGAAAATATGCCAAGCCGCTGACCACGTCCCGGTGTAATAAGCCCGTCAATAGCCCGTATCCCCACAGAGAGCGGTTTGGTGATAATGCTCCTTTGAAGCGGATTGATCGGTTCCGCCTGAACCGGATATCTTTTTTTGGTGTAGATATCACCCTTTCCATCAATGGGAACTCCCGTGCCGGAAACAACTCTTCCCAGCATCTCCTCACCAACCGCAACAGTCATGGAAGAGCCCGCATCAACCACTTCAGCGCCGGACACTATCCCCTTCATATCGCCAATGGGCATGAGGATAACACGGTTCCTGTTGAATCCCACCACCTCAGCGTACAGATAGTCTCCCTTATCCCGTCTGATCTTGCAGAGCTCGCCGTATTTCACCGCCGGCCCCAGTGACTCAATTGTCAGCCCCACGATCCGCTCCACCCTGCCCGTGAGCCTGACAGTATCGGTATCAGATATAATATCCCTGTACTTTGAAAGGACGTCGATGTTTTCGTGGGGAAGTATCCGTACCATAATTCAACCGGAACACCTACATGGTGCTGGAGTTCCTTATTGCCTCTTCTATCGTATCAAGCTGTGTTGAAATTCTTGCGTCAATCGCGCCGACATCTGTCTCAATGATACAGCCGCCGCGGTCAATCCGTGAATCTTCATAAATGTTTACTTTTTTCAGTGATTCCATCATCTTAATCAATTCATCTTTGTGCGCAGTTGTCATATCAAGGTCCGCAAAGTTAACACGGATATCAATCCGGTCACGGTCCTTCACACGGCGTATGGCTTCTTTTATATTGTTTATTACGACTTCCCTGCGTTCAACGATTTCATCCTTGATAACCTTTCGTGCGATCATCAGTATCATCTCAGTCATCATCTTCTCCGATGACTTGATAATCTCATCACGTATATCGACAGCGGTGGAAACAATTGTTCCGAGACGGTCAATAAGACGCATCACTTCAGCCTGACCTTCCTTATATCCTTCCTCCCGTCCTGCGTCATATCCCTTCTTGTACGCTTCATGTTCTATCTCGGAAACCTTCAGTTCCGCTTCCTTGATCATCTTTTCAGCTTCGAATTTCGCCCGCTCTATCTCCCTTCCAGAATCAATTTTCAGTTTCTCCATTTCCGCCTTAATCTGCTCACGGGCATCCTGCAGTTCAGTAAACGCGGCCTTTTTCCCGTCCTCCTCAATCTTTGACGCCCGCTCACGGGATTCATCAAGCATCCGGCGGACTTCCTCTTCTGTTTCACGGCGGTACCGTTCAAGTTCAGCCTCCATCTCTTCGATGGAAGGTCCCTGATAAACGTCTATGGGATTCCCGGCCTCATCAACCTCAAATTCCTTATATTCTTCATCACTGAGGAGGTTCTTCTGATATTTTTCGGGGAGTTCAACCTGCTTCGGCGCACCCGAGGTAAATATTTCTGTGGGTTTGAAAACAAGCTTAGACAATTAACTCCTCCTCGCCGGCACGGGCAACAATTATATCGCCGGCTTCCTCCAGCTTTCGTATTATATTCACGATTTTCTGCTGTGACTCCTCAACATCACGCAGCCGTATGGGGCCCATGAAGTCCATGTCTTCCCGCAGCAGTGATGCGGCGCGCTTGGACATGTTCCGGTAAATCTTCTCCTGAACCTCCGCGTCCACTCCTTTCAGCGCCTTTGCGAGATCCTGGCTGTCAACTTCACGCAAAACCTTCTGTATCGATCTGTCGTCAAGAAGCACAATATCTTCAAAGACAAACATTCTCTTCTTTATTTCTTCAGCCAGTTCAGGATCTTCCTCTTCAAGGGCTTCAATAATGATCTTTTCAGTTCCCCGGTCAACATTGTTGAGGACTTCAACAATCGCGTCAATACCCCCTGCTGATGTATAATCTTCACTCGCGAGAGTCGACAGTTTCCTTTCCAGAACGCGCTCGACTTCACGTAATACATCCGGCGAAGTCCGGTCCATTGTCGCTATCCGTTTTGCGACATCAGCCTGTATCTGATGATTAAGTCCCGAAATTATCTGTGCCCCTTTTGACGGATCAAGATAGGCAAGAATCAGCGCAATGGTCTGGGGATGCTCTCCCTGAATAAAGTTCAGGAGGTGACTGGGATCAGTTCTCCGGATAAAATCGAAAGGTCTCACCTGCAGAGAGGATGTGAGCCTGTTAACAATATCAATTGCCTTCTGTGTGCCCAGGGCCCGCTCCAGGACTTCCCTGGCGTAATCGATACCGCCGGTGGATATAAATTCCTGGGCCATCATGAGTTCCTGGAACTCCTGCAGCACACGGTCCTTATCCTCAGGTTCGACTTTATCAAGCCTCGCGATTTCGAAAGTCAGCTGTTCTATTTCATCTTCACGGAGGTGCTTGAAAATCTCAGAGGATACATCTGAGCCAAGGGACACCAGAAAGACGGCAGCTTTCTGCCGGCCGGTTAACTGAGATTTCTTTGATTGAAGCATTGCAGTCCTCTTTTACAAAAATTCGCCCGTGTTCTTCCCATGAAATCCACCTGAATACAGCCCCTCCCTGTACCGCAATAACAATACCACATCCAAATAAATGTTTGATGTACAGCAGCGTTCATGAACAAAACAATATGCGACAGAAAGCTGCATCATCAGACGACCACGTAATACTCCTTATTGCATCACGGTGACTTCATATCATTATTTTCGACACATTTCAGCCAGATGCTTCGTTTTTAATTTCATAAAAAAATAACTGAATGTCAAATTAATAATAGCACTCCTATTCTTCAGCCAGCCATGTTCGAAGTAGCTGCGCAACATCATCCGGACGCTCACGGGCCAGGTTGATGGCATTCTCCTGGAGCTCAAGGCGTGCTTTTTCCTCCAGAGACAGCTCGATTTCAACACCTTCCTCTTCCGCGGCCCTGAGGGCCGCTTCACGCATACGCTGCTGCTCCCGGGCAAGTTCCTCTTCCCGGATCCGCCGTCTTCGTGCAAGCTCTTTGCTGATAGCACGATACAGTATAACGCCAAGGAAGAGCGCGAACACCCCGATAAGAGCGGCAAGCAGCATCCGCCGCAGTTGTGCCTTCCGCTCGTATTCCTCCCGCAGAGACTGCCACTGAGTACTGCGGTCAAACATAATATTCTCAACTGCCACCTGATCGCCGCGAACTTCGCTGAAATTGATGGCCTTCTTTACGATATTTTCCGCCTGCTTAATTTCCTGCTTAGAAAGTGTTGTCTGAATCGGTCTTTTTGCAGGATCCAGATCATAGCTCCCGTCAGGCAGTCTCGGCAGGTCCTGGAGACCATCAATAGCGATTGCAACCGATATTCCTGTTATAAAAAAAGGTTCTCTCTGAATCTTCTTGATACTTTTATTAACCGCATGATTCCGGACATTTTCTTTCTTGTCATATTTTGAAAACTGATCATCGCTCGCCTTATATCCCGGGGGACGGTTTCCCTCGGTCCCCGCCGGCCCTTCCGGGTTCCAGCCGTGCCCCTGAAAATGCTCCTCGGTGGACTTCTCAGAAACCGTAAGTGACTTCCGCACTTTTCTTTCAGAATATGGAGTTGCGGGATTGTCCTTCTCCATTTCAATAGGGCTGTACTCCTCCCGATCCTCACTCACCTTGTCCCAGTTGAAACTCATGCTGAGCCGGACAATCTGTATTCGGTCAGCGGAATATATCATCTCAAGGCCTTTCCGGATGTCCTTCAGATAATTAAGCCTGACCCGTTCCTCTATCCGGTGCCGGTACTGGAGAAGCGTAAATTCCGCTTTCGCCTGGTCAAAGTCATCATCGAAATCTGATATTATCTTCCCGAACTCATCGGTGACAGTAACGTTCTCAGGCTTTAATCTGACACCCACGGCACGGGAAACCAGATACTGAATACCCTTAATCTCCTTTTTGTTTATCGAATCATAACCTGGAGCTTTATAAATCGTCACTGCGGCAGTGTAGGAAGAATCCGGTTCCCGGAAAAGCTCATCTTCCGTCATGGCAATTTCGACATCAGCTTTTTCAATATTTTTCAGTGACTGGATATGACGCTTTATCTCATCACGAAGAGCACGCATGTATTTTACATTCAGCTCTTTGTCCGTCTCTGTCCATTTTGAGATATCAAACAGCTTCCATCCCGGTATCCCCTTGGGGATAAGGTTCTCCTGGGCGAGGCGGGTCATGATTATGTCTCTTTCGTTAGGACTGACCAGTATAGCGGTTGTACCGGTGGTGGTATAGGTATAACCCATTTCTTCAAGCTTTTTCGTGACCTGCCCGAAATCGTTCGAACTGAGGTCCGCGAAAAGAACCGATCTCGGCCGTTCGCTTGAGACGGAGAAAAGCACGATAAAAGCAACCAACACTACACCGATAACAGCACCGATAATTATCTTCTTGGTGGTATCAAGTTTGCCGTATATTTCCTTGAACTGCTCAAATAATTTGCTGAAAAATTCTGTCATATGTATCCTCCCCTAATGCAGGATCAGGAGTCAATTTGTCAAAGTTCTCCCTTCAGAACTGCGGAAAACTCCCATTCTCAATGGCCTAAAGTGACATAATACAATATGAATGCAACAAAAAAAAATGTAAACAAAAAAACAATCATTCAGCGAAAAAAGTGACATATAATCCTGTATCTTCATCATTTTTTAACATGTTATGACCGGAATAAAACGCTATACAATTACCTTTTAATCATCAGAACGCTATTGAAAACTGCAGTATAATACCCCTTCAGGCCTGGAATCTCGGTTACTGGCGCGTTTTGATACAATCAGGATATGAATTTCGGGGTTCAGGGAAGTGCATATAAAAAGGGGATGTCTCAAAACTACCGGGACGATATTTTCAAGACACCCCCACATAAAGCAATTTTCATGTACGGGTGTTGCGACAGTCCGCATCTGCAGTGTCAACACCCGCTGATTTTACCGAAGATTCATAAGATCTCTGAACGCCCGTATTGCTTCATCCCTGATTGATTTTGTAAATGTCATGGCAACTTCCGCTTTCTGCGCTGCAATCATTACCGTATGAATGTTCACGGATTCCGGTTCATAGATCATGCGCCGGGTAAGCTCTTCCGACTCCACCTGGAGATTGTTCACCTTCGCCACAGCGCTGTTCAACGCATCCGCAAATGACCCTGCCACATTATCATCAGGTGATGTTCTTCTCTCATCAGAATAATGGAGAGGGTTGGTTGACTGCATCCTTACAACATGTCCCTGGAAGCCCGGGTTCTGTATATTCATGATCACACTCCTGAAGCATTATTGATTTCTCAGTTCAACAACGGAAGAAAAATGCATTTCGTTGCCGAAGTCCTTTGTCGCATACCTTTTTTTTATCACATCCCTGTAATCTATATCATGGGATATATGCATTTCCATTTTACCTGTTAATTCCTTATACATATACGCACCTCCCTTTTATGCTGATATCCTGCCAAGTTCAAGAGCCTTGTTGAACATGGAACGCTCGCTGTTGATGAGCATAATATTTGCCTCATAGGATCTTGATGCAGATATCAGGTCAGTCATTTCCATTACTACATTCACATTCGGCATTTCCACATATCCTCTTTTCGGGCCGATCTTGATGGCATCCGGGTGATGAGGATCATACACAAGCCTGAGAGGCGAACTATCCTCTTCAATTTTAACGACACGCACTCCTCTGCCGAGTCCATGCTCAATTCTGTCGGGAACCAGGGGGGATTTATAGTTTGGACGTATATTTAACGGGGCGAAAATTGCTCTTTTTCTGCGATACGCTCCTCCCTCAGGGGTCCTTGTGGTTGTGGCATTCGCTATATTGTTACTGATAACATCCATCCGCAGCCGCTGTGCCGTAAGCCCTGAAGATGCGATATTAAAGCTTGCAAACATTCCCATACTGCCCCCTCCTTACTCCTATACCGGCCTCATAACTAATTTCAGCATTCTCAGATTGCTGCTGATGCTGGTCACATACGTATTGTACCGCATCTGACTCTTTGATGCGTCCACAATTTCCTTCTCTATGTCTACATTATTTCCGTCATTTCTCATCGTGGTATTGTAATCGAGATTGATTCTCGGCCGTACGTCACGAATGTTTCTTTCCACATAAAAAGGGATGTGCCGTTCATCAGTCATTATTGCCGGATACCTGTTGTCCTGCCGGCGGTTATCTTCAACTACTCTCCGCAATTCACTCTCGAAATTCACTTCGCTTCTTTTAAAATGCGGAACATCTACATTCGCAATGTTATTTGCGATAACCCTTCTTCTGGTCATCTCCACATCAAGGGACCGCTCAAGAAGATAATTAGTCCGCATCAATCCGCTTTGTTCAAACATCCCGCACACTCCTAACAATTCCTTACTAACTACATCGGAATTTTGCAAAAATCCATGAGTACTTTTTTATGCGACATAATATATTTTGACATAAAAAAAATCTGCGGCTGGGAACCGCAGACTGTATTCCCCAAAACTATTTTCGGGAAACGTACGGAAATAAATGAAACATGGATCGGCTACATTTTCACATAAATAATAAATGATATCATCCCGGCACAACAGTGTTACCCCTCTGCGAGCACTTTACAGGCTGATAATCACCCCAAGGGCCTCCTCGAACTCAATTGTCTTATCAAAAAAATAGTCTGCCCCGAGTTCATCACATTTCTGGCGATATTCATCATCGGTATAATTTGTAAGCATAATACAAACGGTGTCAGGGCTGTTTTCTTTCACTGACTTAAGGACTCCTATCCCGCTCCCGCTTTTCAGGCCTATATCGATCAGGGAAATGTCCGGTTTCATGTATGATATTTCCTTAATGGCATCCTCCATCCGCTCAGCCATTCCAATTATCTTCAACTGTCTGTATCCAGAAAGCAGTTCAACGATTTTTCCACGCACCATAAATGAATCTTCGACAATATATACAGTTTTTGAAATAATCTGGTTTTTTTCCGCTATTTCCATTAACAATTCCTTCTAATGGTATTACCTTTCACTGCCCGTGACCCCGGAAGGGTACCTCAATCATTTCCCCGTCATTTCACACGGACATATTCAGTGATTCAATATATTTATGATAGGCATCAGACATCCCGACGTCAATACCGGAAATACCTTATTATGCATACGAAAATGTCCTTATTCTCTGTAGGTAATAACCTTACTGCGGGTAATCCTTTATCTTACACACGTTCCGGGGGCATATATCATGTTAGTCTGCAAGTTTATTATCAAAACAGTATTTAATCAGTTCGGCATTATTCTTCAGGTTCATTTTCTGAAGTATGCGGTGCCGGTAGGTGCTGATTGTTTTAGCACTGAGATAAAGCTCCTGTGCAATTCCCGTTATCGTAGCACCTGATGCAAGCCTGCACAGCACTTCATACTCCCTGTCAGTAAGTCTTTCATGAGGGGCCTTTGACATATTTTCATCAAACTGGTTCGCAAGCTGCTCTGCGATGGAGGAGGTGATGTACTTCCTTCCTGATAGTACTGTTTCAACTGCATGAACAAGCTTGTCGGGCAGTATTTCCTTTGTGAGATATCCTGCCGCGCCGGACTTAATTGCCCGTATCGCATACTGATCCTCGGAATGGATACTGAGTATTATCACCGGAATTTTCGGATGCTCAATTCTCAACTGTTTCAGAACCTCGATGCCATTTCTACCGGGCATGGATATATCAAGGAGAATAAGGTCATAATTTTTTTTACGGGTTTTTTCCAAAAGGTCCTGCCCGTCATCTGCTTCATCAATTTCACAAAGTTCATTGCACCCGCCCAGGATATGAATAATCCCCTTGCGGATAATGACATGGTCATCTGCGATTATTGCTTTTTTCATATAAAATAATCTCCGGAATAGTATAATAGAAAAACCTTATTGTCCTGCCCCTATGAACACACAAAACAAGTTCCACAGGACATTCCGCCCCGGATTGCGTTTTAATCCGTTAAAACATCTTTATCGAGGGGAATCTTAACAACAATCCTGGTGCCCAGGCCGTGAACACCTGTAATTTCAAAACTGCCTTTAAAAGACCGCACACGTTCACGTATACCGATTAACCCGAATGATTTTGCACTCTCGGATTCCTCGGGTGATATTCCCCGCCCGTTATCGGAGATTTCAAGGATAAGGATGCGGTTTACACAATTGAGCTCCACATGTACTGCTGATGCCCCGGCATGACGGATAACATTTGTAAGGGATTCCTGAAATATCCTGAATAACGCAACACGAAGATCATCGGCAAGGTCATCACAGACTCTTTCGTCAAGAAGGGCTACATCAATCCGCAGAGCAGCCCGCTTTGACGTTTCTGTTGCAAACCATTTCATGGCGGCAGCAAGACCGAGATCATCGAGAATTCCGGGTCTCAGTTCAGAACAGATTTCCCGGACAGTCATAATACCTTCATCAATTATTGATGAAATACCATTAATTTTATCAATAGTCTTTACATCTTCAGAGGATATCCTGTTCTTCAGAAATGACACATCGAACTTCATTGCCGTCAGAAGATGCCCCAGATTATCATGAAGATCTCTGGCAATTCTTGCTCTGTCTTTCTCACGGTCTGTTTCAATATGTGCAGTGAGATCAAGGAGCTCCCTGTTATAATTTTCAATTCTCTCCTGCGCCGCTCTTTGATCAGTAATATCAATAAGCAGTATTGCAAATGTTCCGCGCAGCGGCTGAAAACAGATAACCGAGAACCAGCGTTTTAATCTCCCGAGATACCGTTCAAACGTAACAGCTTTTCCTGAATTCTGCACAGTATTTATGTAAATTTCAATTTCATGCCCGTCACTGAAAAGTTCCGCAGTTGCAGAAAGCACATCCTCCCCCTCTGTGATTTCAAGCATGTTCAGATACGCGTTATTGACTTCCATAACAGACATCCGGCTGGTATACTCATCGGGACTATCCACAACGTGAAAAAGCCCATATCCGTTGCGCATACTTTCAAACAGCATTCTGTATTTACGTTCATTTTCCACTGTTTTCAGCTCAAGAGCATGTTGATGTATTGCAAGCTGTACAGTTGCAGAAACCGCTTCACGGTTGAAGGGCTTCAAAATGAAACCGTAGTGCCGGATATGGGATATCCTCTGCAGTATCTCTTCGTCCTTATAACCGGTAATATATATTACCGGTATAGTGTATTCTCTGTTAATATTCTCGGAAAGCGTAATACCGTCAATATCTCCTTCAAGATATATATCCATGAGAATGAGATCAGGCAGGTGCTCTTGTACCGCATCCATGACCTTATCAGCCTGCGCAATTACATCACAGACATTATATCCCTTTTCATTCAGCAGCTCCTCAAGCTCCCATGAAACAAAAGCCTCATTTTCAATTATCAGTATTTTTTTCTTCATTGAGATCGGCCATTTGATGGTTTTATATACCTCATAAAAATAATAATACCTTATATTTCTCCAGCAATCAACAACTATTAATAATTCAAACAGCGAATCTTTCCCGCTGCTCATTTTAAAAAAAATTCATTTATTGATCACCATTTGAAGTCATTATATTTTTTTGTATGGGTCTTACGCATATTCAGTATTAGTATTGCAATATTATCCTTATATAATATTAATGATATTATACCAGTACTGTGATATCATACACTATTCACCGATATAATTCCCAGTGTGTTATGAAAGATAACGAAAAATCAAAAGAAGCCCTCATCAGGGAGAATGCTGAGCTAAAAAAGAAGCTTGCCGATGCCACTCATGGACTCCATGAAGAGCATTTCAAGGCCCTTGTACAAAATTCCACCGATGTCATTTTTATTCTTTCCCCTGAGGGCATCTGTACCTATGCCAGCCCCCCGGTGCTTTCGATTCTCGGATACAGACAGGATGAAATAACCGGAAAAGATCTGTTCAGCTATATACATTCCGATGACCGCGCAGATACATGGTCCAGGTTCATGAAAGCCGTTGAAGATCCATTACGGACATACTCCGCTGAACTGCGTTTCCAGCATGCGACGGGGAAATGGGTGTTCCTTGAAACAGTTGCGAACAACCAGCTCAGGAATCCCGCAATAAACGGGATAGTTGTAAATTCGCGTGACATTACTGAACGAATCTGGGCCCTGGAGGCATATAATGAATCAAAGGAATTCGCGCAGAGTATCATTGACTCCTCAATGGATATTATCATAGCGGTTAACAACGACAGGCAGATCACAGAATTCAACCGCGCTGCGCAGGAGGCTTTTGGCTACACAAGAGAGGAAATGCTGGGGAAGCATGTAAATATTCTGTATGCAGATCAGTCAGAAGGGGATACAATTCATACAACCACGATCCATGACGGGACCTGCATCAATGAAACCGTCAATATTAAGAAAAACGGCGAAACGTTTCGCGTTCTGCTATCATCATCTATCCTCAGAAATCACAGGGGAGAACGTGTCGGCGTAATGGGCGTGTCCCATGATATTACCGATTTCAGGAGGGCCGTTGAGGCGCTCCGGGAAAGTGAAGCCCGCTTCAGGGCCCTTGCGGAAACAACCTCAGGCGCGATTTTTATCGGAAAAGACGGAAAATTCTTCTATGTTAATCCGGCCACCTGCACACTTTCCGGATTCAGCGAAGAGGAACTCCTGTCGCTTCATTTCTGGGACGTGGCCCATCCGGACCATCGCGACTGGATCAGGGACATCAGCGGGAAACGTATGATCATGAACAACGTGCCGTCACAGTATGAACTTAAAGTAATTACAAAAAACGGAGAGACACGGTGGGCGGATGTATCAGCAACAATAATTCAATACAATAATCAACCGGCAGTTCTCGGAACTGCATTTGATATCACAAATCACAAAAAAAACGAAGAGAATCTGCGCAGAAAGGCGTCAGAACTGCAGGCTATTTTCCAGGTTCAGCCTGATCTGTTTTTCCGCGTGAAGTCCGACGGAACGATTATTGACTGCAAATCAGGTAAAACGACATCAATTCTCTCATCTCCGGAAAGAATACTGGGAAAAAATATACGGGATATTTTCCCTGATCCGATCGGCGAAGAGGCGCTGCAGGCAATTCAAAAGGTCGTCGAAACCAGAACTCTTGTTGAGACGATGTACACCAGCAGCACGAAAACGGGAACCGGCTATTACGAAGCGCGGCTGCTGCCGCTCCATGAAAACGAAGTTATTGCAATTGTCCGTGACATTACCGGCAAGAAGAAAACAGAGGAGGAGCTCCTCAAAGCGCAGCAGCTTGAATCTATCGGCCTCCTTGCCGGCGGCATTGCACATGACTTCAACAACATATTAGCGGCGGTCCAGGGCAATATCTCCCTCGCAAAACTCTATGCTGCGGAAAATGGCCTTATTAGAAGAAAACTTGCCGACTCGGAAAAATCAATTGACCGCGCCAGGGAGCTTACACAGCAGCTCCTGACCTTTTCCATAGGCGGCGCTCCACTGAAGAAAGTATCATCCATCTACACGCTCCTGAAAGAATCAGTACGTTTTTATCTGAGCGGATCGGAGATTAAATGCGTTTTTGATATCCCCTCCCCTCTGTGGCTTGTTGAAATTGATGAAGGTCAGATCAGCCAGGTTATCAACAATATTATCATTAACGCGATACACGCAATGCCAAGCGGCGGTGCAATCACCATATCCGCCCGCAATATTCAGCGGGATGACTGTAATGAGAATGACAGGGAGCATAGTTTCCTCATGAAAGAAGGTGATTATGTGATGATCACTATCACGGACCAGGGCATCGGTATCGACAAAAAACATCTGCCGAAAATATTTGACCCTTACTTCAGCCTGAAGGAAAACGGAACCGGACTGGGACTTGCCACGTCATACTCCATCATCAAAAAGCACGGGGGATATATTGATGTTTCATCAGAGCCCGGTTCCGGCACCTCCATGTTCATATATCTGCCCGCCACAAAATCCGAGGAAATAATCGAAGTCCGGGACCCGGACACCACAGGATCATTTCCCGGTATTGGAACTGTTATCCTGATGGACGATGATGAGAACATACTTGAAATCTGCGGCGAGATGATCCGCAATCTCGGTTATAATATTATATACTCCCGCGACGGCCGTGAGACAATTGACCTCTACACAGAACACATGGAATACAGGCAGAAAATTGATGCGGTGATCATGGACCTGACCATCCCCGGCGGCATGGGAGGCAAAGAATGCATACAGCGGCTGAGAGAAATTGACCCCAAGGTTACTGCGATCGTCTCCAGCGGGTATTCAAATGATCCCGTTATGGCTGATTACCGGGAATACGGGTTCCGGGGCGTTATATCGAAACCCTACCGCGTGGAAGAGCTCAGCAAAGTACTTTATGAGCTGATAGCCATGCAACGCAACTGATTTCCCTTACCGCCAAAAAGTATCTCCGAATAGGTGAGTTAACCGTATAATTGAATTTATTTTCACGGATAATATCCGATACATTAATAAGGGTTCTTTCATACGTCCGGCTTCCGGAACGCAGCGACCCGCAGGCATGACAGAACTCATGCCACAGAGCAGATTTGCAGAGAAAAAATTTGAAATTCGGATTCATAATTAATGACTGCTAAAACAAAAATAATATTTTTTGGTGCTGCTGTAACAATAACTTTTCTCCTGGCGTACTTTTTTATCCGCCCCGGAATGATTGAAAAGGAATATATTGATACTGTCAGCTCAACTGCCAGTAATATCGGCTGGCTCCTTAACAGCTTTGATAAGGACAAAAACCTGAAGGACCGTGATCTGGCCAGGTTTAAAAAAGCAATTAATGCACGTTTTGGTGAAATCAATTTCCTTGCCATCGCCGATGCTGAGAGGAAAATTCTCAACCGCACCCTCCTTGACATGTCCAATGAACTGAATTTTTCACTCGTGCAAAATTTTGAAGAAGGTAAAATACTGAAAGACCCCGGCATGATTGTCCGCAATCATAACCAGAAAAAGTATTATATATTTTCAAGGCCCGTTAACGGCGGGCATATAATAACCGCATTTCCTTTCTCTCTTACACGAAAAGTCTATATAAAGTTAATTCTTGAAGTGATTCTCCTTATTCTTTTTTCAATTCTTATTGCCACAATTCTCTATGTCGTGATTTACAGAAAAGGGAAAATCAAAGATGACGCGACATACCGCGTTGTCGATATCGGCGCACCGATAAAACATGCTCCGGCAGTTATGGACGACCAGAAGGCAGCGCAGGAACTTTCAAATTTTGCATCAGAAACCCTCAGCACATACGTGTTTGATCTTTTCAAAGATATCGCCAACACCTACTCTCCCGATATTGTGTCCCTTTACATTATGAGTAAAGACACTGAATCAATTGCCAAGTCCTTTGAAATGAGGGGTCACAGCTTTCTTAAAATTGATTCAGATGATTTTGATTCAATCGAAATCGGCAACGAAGTCGGGAGGGAACTTAAAAACGCATCAACGCTGGTGCTTGACAACGGGAAACGTGCAATCCTTCCTGTTATGTATCGAAACTCACTCCTGGGCGCCCTGGAACTACACCGGGGAATACCATTCAATGGTCCGGAAATTGCTGATGTGAAAACACAACTCGGAAATATTTCCCGCTTCCTCAGCGAATATATCTTCTTTAAAGATGTCGCAATCGATGAACAGACCGGTTTATACAGCAGGGTTTACTTCAACCTGAAACTCCGTGAGCAGGGTAAGCGGGCCGCATCGGGAAGCAACTATGCGGTAATGATGATTTCACAAATCGGGGATGATACGTTTCTTGACGAAACACAGCATGTTGAACTAATCAGGATTTCCGTTTCAAAAATCACCGGGCATCTCAGAGAGGATGACATCCTCTGCCGCATTGAAAACTACATCGCGATCCTGCTCCCCGACATCACGCTTGATGAGTCCATTGACAGAGCAAATAAAATTACTGCCGCACTTTCCTCCGCGAAGATAAAAATGCTGAAAAACCTGAAAATTACTCCGGTAATACATATCGGCATTGCATCAACTGAAAATCTCGGAAAAGATGAAGATATGCTTTCGGCTGCTCACCAGCATCTTGAGCTTGCGAAAAGACGCGGAGAAAGCTACATACAGTATTCACCGGTAAGGAATGTGTAGCATTCCACTCAAAAGGTAATTGTTTTTCTTTAATCCATATAAAAAAGCAGAAGGCAAAGAGCCTTCTGCTTTTTCTTTCCATGAAATATTTATACTATTCGTAACTAAAATGTTCCCTTCACGCCGCCATAAAATGCCCTTCCCGGCATGCGGTATCCGGCTACTTCCTGGTAGTCCTCATTGACAGCATTCTCCACCCTTCCGAATACCTGGAAGTTATTGGTGATCTGGTATGATGCAGCGAAGCTCAGGAGGTAGTAATCGTCCATCGTGAGATACTCGGTTGCACCATACGGAAGTATGTCCTCATTATACCATGCATCACGACGTTTCCCCACATACTGCACCCCTGCATTGAGATTCAGCCGGTCCATCAGTAGTAAATTTACAAAGAAACTCCCCTGGTGTTTTGGCCTCCGATTATACCGTTCATCATTATCGTCACGGTCCTCCGCTCGCCTGGTATAGGTATATGTACCATATATCGAAATAATATTAACAGGGACTAGTTTCAGAGACGCTTCGATACCATCGGTAAGATAACGCGCTACGTTAATATATTTAGATGCCGAATCATAACCGATCATGTTTTTATACTGCGTGTTAAAATATGCTACATCAACCACGAACCGTCCCCCGAATAGACTTTGCTCAACACCATAATCATAGCTTGTGCTTTCCTCGGGATCAAGGTCAGCATTCCCGTATGTGGGTGCATAGAGCTGATACAATGACGGTGTACGATAGCCTGTTGCGTAATTTCCCCTTAACCTCGTTTCAACAAACGGCAGCAGGATGCTTCCCGAAAGCTGATAGGTCACATGCGATCCGTATTCTTCGTGGTCCGATACACGTACACCGGCAACAGCAAAGATCCTTTCAAATAGTTTCAGGTGATTCTGCGCATATGCCGCCCTTGTAACCATGCTTTTTTCGCCAAACTCTGTTGCACTAGCACCAAATCCATAATAATCTGCATAACTCAAAGTGGAAACAGCATCTTTTTCAATTTCTACACCTGTTGTTATCTCATCGATATTGCCGAGATTCAAAATCTGCTGCCACTCCGCATGTTGGTGCATTCCTTCATATAGTGAATTTGCAAATTTTGGTGTATCATAATCATCAGTATTATCCTGATTTCTCCGAGAAATATTCATGTAATCAGCAGAGAGGGTATGTTTCCAGAATCCAAAAAATTCCTGACTGTATCCCACGCGCGAAGAAAACTGCCTTGTCCGCTCAACACTGTTTGGATCGTCATAATATGCGCCATCATCAAGGTCGGCTTCAGCATCTTGGTAGCGCACCGCAAGTTCCAGACGGCCCGTACCAAAGACCTTTCCGCCTATTCGGCTTGAAACTGAAGTGTTCTTATATCCGTCCCGATCATAATCCCTTGTCGAACCGGGATACGTCTCCGCTTTGCTTATTCCCCTTATATCCGTCCGGGAAACCGCAAATGAATAGTCTATTTTCTCATCTCCCCCGGAATAGCGCATTGATTCCCTGAACGTTCTGAAAGAACCTCCTTCAACGGAAAGTTCAAGCCTCGGTTCACCCTGCCCTCTTTTGGTTATGATATTAATCACACCCCCTGTAGCACTTGAACCATAGAGCGTGCTCTGCGCCCCGCGCACAACTTCAATACGTGCGATGTTGTCCGTGGTAAGATGCGCAAAGTCGAAGGCATTATCTGGATTGGAAGGATCATTCACCCGAACACCGTCAATCATCACCATAATTTGATTTGATTTAACGCCACGAATGAACACGCTCGATATACCACCAGCAGCACCGGTACGTGAAACAGAAATCCCCGGCGTTCCCCTCAACGCCTCAACAACAGTTTTCTTTCCCCGCTGCTCCATTTCCTTTTCTGTTACAACAGTAATACTTGCACCTGTTTCAAGCCTGCGTATGTCTGTTTTCGTGGCGGTGACGACAACTTCATTCATTGTAAATTGTCCATCACGCTGTTCACTGTCGGCAGCAGTACCGTTTGCCGGTACAAGAACTGCGGCAATGAGCGCCCAGAAAAACACACATCCTGTAATAAATCCTCTCATGATACATCTCCTGAAATAATTTTTTTGAATGTGGTAATCCGGACGAGGGTGGCGGGTTGTTGTTCGGTATGGAGAGCAATCCAGTCTCCGCACAAAAAAACACGCCTCCGGGCGTGTTATCATTGTCAGTATCAAAACTTAAAAAATGATACCAACCGATTCCCGTTCCTCGAGGATATCCAGTTTTAGGAGTTCCTGACTTATCTGCGTATGCAGAATCACAGTTGCGGGCCAGCGCGGGATTCTCACCCGGCTTCCTCCAATTGTTCCAGCCTTGCATTCTCACGATTCCAATAATAACCGGAAATACGATTCTATGCGGCTGTTGCAGACATATTCCACCGCAGAAAAATATTGTCAAGTAAAATGAATGTTATTTTTCCACAGGTTGATATTACAAAACAGGCCTCCGGCAAAACCGGAGACCTGTTCTTTCATCAAAAAATATATTTGATATTCTGTTTGCGTTTCTTACTTCGAAATCCGCGTGTTGATAAAGTAAAGTGGAATACCTGCGAGAAGGACAGCGACTCCTATCGCAGCACCGACTCCGGAATACAATCCGATTTTCGGCAGAAGCATAATATAATTGATTCCGCTCCAGAACATATAAAGCCCGATAAGGCAGAACAGCAGCGGCGTGAAAGGATAGAGAGGCACGCTGTAAACCCTCGGTGTCGAGGGATCTTTTTTCCGCAGCACAAACACCGAAACTCCCGCAAGAAAAAAGAAAAACCAGAAAACCGGTGTCGTATATGCCACCATAGTTTCAAAGCCGGTCTTCACATCAATGGCGTTTCCTGTTATTACCAGTGCGATTCCAATAACCGCCTGAATCACCAGGGCCATAACCGGCGTTCCCCCTTCTTCATTCCATTTTCCAATAAAACTGAATACCTTGAAGTCACGTCCGAGTGCATAGTTGCTCCGTGCCCCTGAGATAATAGTGGCATTCATTGTACTCAACACTGCAAAAACCACACAAAATGTCAGGAATGGAACAAATGCCGGTCCAATAGCGTTTTTCACAAGATCAAGGGCTACATTTCTTGAACTTGCCATACCGCCAAGACCCAGTACGCGCAGATACGACCAATTCACCAGGAGATAGACAATCGTTACCACCGTGAGACCAATTACAAGGGAGCGGATAATATTTTTTTCCGGATCCTTAATTTCGGCCGAAACATAGGCCGATTCATTCCATCCACCGTATGCGAGGAGAACAAATACCATAGCCATACCCAATCCGGTCATTGTCTGAGTCCCCCCTGAAGCAGGAACGGCAGCTTCCGCGGAGCCTCCAAAACCAATCCCGATCACAATCAGTAAACCTGTTACGATAGTCGTGGTAAAAAGGTTCTGTGCCCACTTCCCCTGCTTAATGCCGAAAAGATTGATCACTGTCAATACCACAATCGTCACAATCGCATAAATCGATGGCGAATAAACTCCCAGAGAATACACCTCGGACATATAATCACCGATAAAAAAACCGAGAAACGCAATCGAACCTGTCTGGATGACCGACATCCTCGCCCATGCAAAGAGAAATGACATACCCCGCCCATAGGCACGGTGTATAAAATAATAGTCTCCCCCGGCATTGGGATACGTCGATGCCAGCTCCGCATAACATAATGCGCCCACAATTGACATTACTCCCCCGGCAACCCATGTCAGGAGAAATATTGTTTCATTTGCTGAATTCGCAGCAACCATGCCCGGAAGCTTAAAGATGCCCGATCCCAGTACAATTCCAACTATAATCGCCACGACATCAAACACTGATAGTGTTTTTCGCGGCATAAAACCAGTAGTTCCATCACTCATAATATTCCAGTCTCCATATCTTTATCATGAAAAATACCCCGCTCCTCACGGCAGCGGGGTATTGTTATGCACTTCTTACAACCGGATGAAAATTCTATGACAAAACGTATTCACATTCAACCGTGCAGAATCATTGTCTGGTCCCGCTATCGGCCTATTGGTGCTGCGCCGGATTTTGCCATACGGAGTCCCACATAATCATACCTCAGGTGCATGGCAAAGTGGTGACGTGCGGTAGTTTTGCAGTACCGGGTACCGAACTGCCATGATCCGCCGCGCATAGTACGCTGATACCGTGCCTGGGCATCTTCCCGTCCGTCAGTTTCAATATAGGGATACCGGTAATACAGTGAACTTGTCCATTCCCACACATTTCCAGCCATATCATAGATACCATAAGGATTAGGAGGGAATGTGCCCACAGGACCCGGAGTTTCTAACCATGTGTCTTTTCCGCCGACACCCCAGAAATTGGAATTATCATGATCAATGCTTCCGTTGTTTGTGGGATATTCATACTGATGCCCACCGGATGCAACATATTCCCATTCCGCTTCTGTGGGAAGACGAAGATTTGCCCATTCGATATAGCCGAGAGCTTCATAAAATTTCACTGCGGTTACAGGCAGATCAGGTTTGTTGTAGTCCGGATCGTCCCAGTAACCCGGCTCCGGAAATCCTGTTGCACGGAGGAATTCACCGTACTGTCTGTTGGTTACTTCATATTTCCCGAACCAGAAACCTTCAACGCGTACTTTATGACGGGGTTTTTCGTCATTATCTCCGTCATTGCTTCCCATCATAAATTCTCCGCCGGGTATCCAGACAAGGACCGAACCGTCGGATGGATTTGTATATTCATCACCGGCAACCGGCGCACGCCCTGACTCGGGAGTCCACTGTTTCGCATCGCGTGATCTGTTATCCTTTGAGCATCCTGATACACAATATACGCAGGAGCCTATTACCATGCCCCATATAAGCATGAGCAAAAACAGATTTTTACCTCGTTTCTTCATGATTTACATCCTCTTTATTCAACGATATTTATAACACATAAAAAAAAGCAGCATCTGCCATATACGGCATACGACCATCATAAAAAAACAGAGCCCAATCTGCTGATGCAGATGCGGGCTCCGGGATTTTCAACTATCGGGTTTTGCGGGCTGTCCAGTTATATGATGCCGCTCCCCATGTTTTACTCTTTACGGAACCCTCGCCTTTATCGCCGGAGAGGTTTCCGGAAAACACCGCTACGCTTTCACGTCCGAAAAGCGGAACGCGGAAATATACGCTGTTTCCCCATACATAAATCTGGCTTATACGCTCATCACGTCCTTCACCTTTTACATAATATGACGCAACAAGTTTTCTTCCTTTTCTTGCAAGAGTAAGAACACCGTCAAGAGGAGCACGTCCGCCCTGGAGAGATACTTCCCATGTCCCGTACACATTGGATGCCTCACGTTTCGCGACCCAGATAAATTTTCCGGAATGAGGTCCACCCTTCCACTCCTGGGTACCGCGGATAACATCGCCATCAGCAACTCCCTTATACTCAACGTTAATGCCCTGGCCTTTATAGTTCACACGGGATGTAAAGGAAACATTTTTTCCATCAACGAAAGGATCATCGATAGCAGTATCGCGGCTGCCGTCAAAATTAATGGTTCCCTTAATTCTCTGAAACTTCTGCATTATGTTCATACTGCCTGCTACATTCCCTGCAGGGGTTGTAGTTGTCCACTTCCAGCTTCCGCCGAGATGTGCAGGAATCACCCAGTAGGAGATTCTGTTATTGCGCGCCTTGGGATGCTGGACAATCTTATCCTGTTTCCAGTCAGTCATGTGGAACGCATGTGCAACACAGCGTGTGCCCGGGCGAAGCTCCATAAAAAGCTTGGGGCGAACCATGAGATTTACACTGTCAAGCAGATACATGGTAACAACGGTTGCAGGACTCGCGTCCACTTCCATGATATTTCCCTGTACAAAGCGAATCTTGTCAAGAACACCATAGGCTTTCGCGCGTTCCTGGGCCTCAAGAAGCCTCTGCGGATCCAGGTCAATACCTACCGCACGGGCTGCACCGAACTTTCTTGTCGCCATAACAACAATACGTCCATCTCCGCAGCCGAGATCATACAATACATCACCTTTACCGACATTTGCGACACTGAGCATCGATGATACTACTGAAGGATGTGTCGGTTCATACGGCACATCTAATTCAGGGCGCATCTTGTCAGAAATGCCGGGAACGATTGTTATAATTATTGAAATAGCAATAACGCTTACCAGCAATGATACTTTTATGAATTTCCCTTTAAACATGGAATTTCACGCCTCCTTCTTCATTTTTTTAAAATACACAATCAATATGTTATCTGATCTAACCGCAAAAACACCATTACCATCTCTCAAATTAAACACCAAAGTCTTAGTATGATATTTCCACGTAATCAGTAAACCGACGAGTCATCACATATAATTCTCGAGAAACAGTATTTATCGGATATATTTAAGAATGGCCTGTCCGAATTTTGTCTGCACCCTGTCCCAATCCCTGTTAAAATTTTCTACTGCACTGGTGAAAGATTCTTTTTCGTATCCCCCAGCTACCCATACTTCAAGGGCAAGGTCAGAATCTCTGTCAATATAATACCGGGTTGCAATGGAAAGCAGATTGAATGAGTTCACCAGGTTCAAAAAAGCTGCCCTGTTCTGTTTTGCAAACTCGGACCCGGTCCAGTAGGATACAAGAAGCAGTCCGCCGCTTTGCTCTTTGATCGAAAAATTCGGGTAGTGCTTCTGTGTCGCACAATAAAGCCTCCTTCCCTCATCCTTGACCACGCACCGGTATCCGAGATAACTCATGTGGTTGGTGATCTGGTTCCAGAGAGCGGGGTTGGCTGTAGAAATCCCCTTAATACTGAAACATGCGGCAAGCATTATAAGGACCATCAGGAGTCCTTTTAACTTCCTATCAAACATCGTATAATCCTCCAGGTAGTATTTATATTTGGATATGCAAAATTAACAATCGCGGTTCTGACAACAAACGTGGCTAAACCTAAATATTATTTAGAATGTAATGTCAAGAAAAAAACATCCTGCACGTTTTCATTATTATGTCCCAAAGACCCAACCGTGAAAGATGCAGAATTCGTCTGAATCAATCTTTTGGCAAGCAAATTTCTTCTAATATATACGATAAATATGAATTTTTTCATTTTCGCCCCGAGGGTATGAAGCCAGCCTGCTCTATGAGAGGTGAATAAATCAGGGCAGGAGTATTTGATACCGTCTCACCGTAGAATGTACTGCACCGATAAATTCCGGATGGAGGCAACCGCCTTCAGATATGAAAGGGGCATCTCCGTCTGCAGTGAATGGTAGGAAAGTGCGATATACCGGTTCGGCCGTATGTCCCGGGGCCTGGTGGCATCCACAAGGACCCATTTCCCGTTAACCAGAGCTTCAGCCCACATGTGAAACACGAAAACATCGCGCCTTCCCCCGAAATCGGGTGAAAGCAGCATACCCACAACCGCTCTCGCGGGTATGCCAAGAGCACGGAGCACCGCGACGGTCAATACCGCATGTTCAGTACAGTCGCCTGCTCTTCCCCGGTATATCTGCACCGCCCCGAGCATCGGGATGCCGAATATCTTACGGCTGATATGCTGATACACAAACGCTGATACCGCCCCGGGCTTATCCCGTGAAGAGAGTAACTTTTTTCTGAGACCCTGAATTTCCGGTGAATTAATGGAAAGGAGGCGCGTGTTCCTGGTATACTGTTCCGGATTTCCGCTTTCTGTGATACGGTATCGGCCCGACGACACCGTGACAATGGAACCGTTTTCACCGGTACTCCGCGACAGCACCTTCTGGTACGGGGTATCCGGAAGCGTAAAACTCTTTTCCGCTGATGCAACACGGTACCGAGAGCATGATTCACCATAGGCTCGCGGTACGGGACCACCTGCAGGCACAGAGAAAAGTTCGGGATTAAGGGCATCGGCACAAAGTTCCCCCTGCGATAAGGGCTTTGTCATCAACACACAGAGCAGTATCAGCCCCCCGAAAAAACGCGGCCTGCGGGATTTGATCATTTCCTTTCCAGTTCCACAGTGAGATTCAGCATGTTCAGGACAGCCTTGACGAGGACCCCGTCGCCGTCAATATAGCGGTCAAAGCTTTTGATGTTTTCGATAGTGTCAACAACATGGATACAGGGAAATGTCTCATTGTTCACGGTAATCATCTTTTTCCCCATCACCTTCGAAGTGAGAAGGATCGGGGTTTCAATTTCGATTGAGGGATCGTAGATATAGACTGCGAGCCTCGTGTTTTCCCGGAAGCCGTTTTTGATCATGGCGGCAAGAAAGTAATTGCCGTCAAGCACCACGTCGCGGTCCAGCGTAACCGTCGTGACGTCACTGCCCATGGTGAGCTTCACCGTCCTGCCGCTGAATTCAGCCACGGTATCAATCGTCTGCACATTGCCGGCCATGATAATCTTATTGTGGGTCTCCAGCTTCTGCGGTTTAAAATCAAGGCTTTCCGTCACCTCCTGCCTTGACTCGTTCACCACATGCCCTGCCTTCATCCGCAGCTCGGAAACCGACACATATCTGTTTCCTTCACGGCGGTTCGACATCACCGCGCTCCCCACTTCATTGCCGTTCAGAAGGAGCCGGTAGGACCAGGTGCCGGTGGGAACCCTTTCCGGCGTCCGGTAGCAGAACAGTGACAGCACAGAAAGCATCAGGACGGAACACAGCGCTGTTCGCATACGCATTTCACGCCTCCCTGAAATGGTCATACCCGGCAGTCCCGGCATCGGTTATCTTTCCGTTTTTCTCAATTCTGCATCCGCTGTCCGTCACTTCCCCGATGAGAGTCACCGGAATAGCGTTGATTACCATCTGCACCGTTTCAGAGAGAAACAGTTCAGACGTGAACAGCAGCTCATACTCTTCGCCGCTTTTCAGGGCATACGTAATAGGGTCAGAGCCCTTTACTGCGGCATAACGGCGTAAATCGTCTGATACCGGCAGCCTGTCCCCGTACAGCAGGTATCCTTTCCCGCTCTCCTCCGCGATATGATTGAGGTCGGAAAGCAGCCCGTCGGAGATGTCGATCATCGATGTCGGCCTGAACTGCCCCTTGATATCATAGGCGATATCATACCGGGCCACAGGCCGTGTATGGCGGTCAACAAGTGACCTCCACCGCTCCTTCTCCTCGCCGGAACCCTGCATAAACACTTCAAGGCCCCCCTGGGAACTGCCGATGTGGCCGGTGCAGTATATGTAGTTGCCCGCCTGCGCCGTCGAACGGAGTATCGCACCGGAAGGCCCGGCATCACCGTACACCGTTATGGAAAGCACCAGCTCTCCGGTCCGGGAGATATCACCCCCCACGATGGGAACTCCCGCCATTTTCGCCGCCTCCGTGAGACCGTCATACACCCGCATGACATATTCCTCGTCTTCGCCGGCAGGAATTCCGCATGACACAAGGGCATACCGGCACTCCCCTCCCATGGCGGCGATGTCAGAGATATTTGCCATCATCGCCTTGAATCCCGCGTCTTCAGGCTGCGAATAGTCCCTGCGAAAATGAACATTTTCAACGAACATGTCCGTTGAAAGGAGCCCGAAACGGCCCTCCCCTATCCGGAACACAGCACAGTCGTCACCTATCGACATCAGCAGGTCCTTCGGTTTCGCTGCACCTTTTGACTCGACGCAGTCCCTTATCTTCGCAATGATGTCCCATTCACTTTTTATCTTCATTGTTCATTCTCTTTATTTTGACACGTCATATCAGTTTCTTTCATCAGCCCTGTACATACCGCCGGTACATATATTCGATACGGGCCCTGCACCGGTCAAA